>CBDTYC010000100.1:0-8621 GCA_965364495.1 uncultured Yoonia sp.
CTGCTGCGGCCGCGAATTCTTCGACGGCACTGATCGTTTCGACCCATAGAACGTCCGCACCGCCAGCCTTCAGGCCTTCGGCTTGTTCATGGAACATTTCGACGGCGATTTCGTGGGTAAGGCTGCCCATGGGCGACATGATCTCGCCTGTCGGGCCAACTGAACCTGCAACAACGATCGTCCGGCCAGAGGCATCAGCAACTTCGCGACCGAGTTCGGCGGCGGCTTTGTTAAGTTCGTGCACGCGGCCCTGCGCGCCGTGCAATTTCAACCGCGAGGCATTGCCACCGAAACTGTTGGTCAGAAAGATATCGCTGCCTGCGTCTGCCGCGCCTTTGTAAAGCGCGGTGATTTTCGCAGTCTCGTCGACGTTCCACATCTCGGGTGCATCGCCGGACATAAGGCCCATATTGAACAGGTTCGTTCCAGTGGCACCATCAGCCATCAGCCAATCACGTGTTTCAAGCAGTTTGGACAGGGCGTTGGTCATGGTGTTTGTGGCTCCTTGGCTGAGTGTTTTCGGTGTCATGTCTGATTGGCAAACACAAATGCAAACAATGCATAGTCATTATGAGAAAAACGACAAAGCCGCGCTGGATATGCGCGGCTTTGACAATACTGCCATGTTGGCAATCTATGTGTGGTGATTAAACCTCGCCCAACAACTGGCCTTTTGCTTCGACCAGAAAGGCCTCCATTTTGGCGCGCAGCGTGGCTTCGTCCACCAGATCGCCAAGATCGCCCGAAACTTTGCGGAAGACATCTTCGTGTCCCGCTTCTTCGAAATCGGACTTGATCACTTCTTTTGCGTATTCTGCGGCTTCTTCAGCTGATTTGCCCATCAGCCCAGCGGCCCAAAGGCCCAAAAGCTTGTTGCGCCGGGCTTCGGCTTTAAACAGCATTTCTGCGTCATGGGCGAATTTGTTCTCAAACGCTTTCTCGCGATCGTCAAAGGTGCTCATCGGATTGGCCTCGTGTTTTGATACGGTTCTACTGATATGCCCCTGCTGGTGCTTGCCTGCAAGGGGGGCTTGCACTATCAGGCGCATAAGACGCTATCCGCGCGAGTTGCGCACAAGTGCGAAGGGGGCATGATGGCACGCCGCAAAAAGATATACGAAGGCAAAGCGAAGGTACTTTACGAAGGCCCCGAACCAGGGACGCTTGTGCAGTATTTTAAGGACGATGCGACCGCATTCAACGCTGAAAAGAAGGCCGTGATCGAAGGCAAAGGCGTGTTGAACAACCGCCTGTCAGAGTTCTTTATGACCGGACTTGCCCAAATCGGGATCCCGACACATTTTATCAAGCGCCTGAACATGCGCGAGCAATTGATCCGTCAGGTCGAGATTATCCCGCTTGAAGTTATCGTGCGTAATTTCGCGGCCGGAACAATGGCCAAGCGTATGGGCATGGAAGAAGGCACTGCGTTGCCGCGTCCGATTGTCGAATTTTCCTACAAAGACGACAAGCTTGGTGATCCGCTGGTTCCAGAGGAATACATCATCGCCTTCGGTTGGGCGACGCAGCAGGAAATGGACGATATCGTCAGCCTTGCGTTACGGGTCAATGACTGGATGTCCGGTGTGATGCATGGTGTCGGGATCAAGCTGATCGACTTCAAAATCGAAGTCGGGCGTGTCTGGGACAATGAATTCCCGCGCCTGTTGCTTGCTGATGAGATCAGCCCTGACAGCTGCCGTTTGTGGGACGTTGAAACCGGCCGCAAGCTTGATAAAGACGTGTTCCGTCGCGACTTGGGTGACTTGGCCGATGCCTACACAGCAGTTGCAAAGCGCCTTGGCGTAATGCCATCTAATGTGACGCATACGGGCGGCAAACCCACGTTGATTAATTGAGTATTTGAGACAAAGCGAGAGTTGAGGACAAAGCCTATGAAAGCCCGCGTGCATGTGATGTTGAAGAATGGTGTTCTGGACCCCCAAGGCGAGGCCGTGCGCCATGCACTTGGTGCGCTGGGGTTCGATGGTGTGTCCGGAGTGCGCCAAGGCAAGGTGATCGAGCTTGACCTTGCGGATGGAACGACAGAGGCCACTATCACCCAGATGTGTGAAAAGCTGCTCGCAAACACCGTCATCGAAAGCTACAAAGTCGAGGTTCTTTGATGCGCGCCGCGGTTATCGTATTTCCCGGGTCAAATTGCGATCGTGACATGGCGGTGGCGCTGAAAGCTGCTGGCGCAGACGTTACGATGGTTTGGCACAAGGACGCCAGCCTGCCTGACAAGGTTGATCTGGTTGCGGTGCCGGGCGGGTTTTCCTTTGGTGACTATCTGCGTTGCGGCGCAATTGCAGCGAAATCGCCAATCTGTCAGGCCGTGATTGGCCACGCCAATCGGGGTGGGTATGTGTTGGGGGTCTGCAACGGCTTTCAGGTTTTGACCGAGACAGGGCTGTTGCCGGGTGCGCTCATGCGTAATTCGGGGTTGAAGTTCATCTGTAAAACCGTTGATCTTAAAGTCGAAACTTCGACCTCTGCATTCCCCGAAGGGTATACTGCGGGTGATGTCGTTGCCTATCCTGTCGCCCACCATGACGGCAATTATACCGTTGACGATGCGACGCTTGCGCGGTTGCAGGGTGATGACCGGATTGCGTTTACTTACATTGATAATCCGAACGGTTCTGTGGCTGACATTGCCGGCGTTTTGTCGGAAAACCGCCGCGTTCTGGGCATGATGCCGCATCCGGAGCGGGCAGTGGACGCAGGTCATGGCGGCACGGACGGACAGGCGCTTTTCCGCGGGTTACTTGCACAATTTGCATCTGCCTGATCTGGTTGCTTGCTGGAAGGCTGGCGCCACAATAGACTGGCGCTATGAACGCTTCTGGTAAATCAATGCTTGGGCGCTGGTATCTGCGCCTTGTTGTTATGGCTATCTGCGCTATCGGCGTGATCAGCATTTTTGTGTCCAACCAGTATCTGACACAACGGTTTACCGAGACAATCAGCGGTCGATCAGAAGTCAGACTGGCGCTTTATGTCACCAACCTTATGTCGGAACTTCAGCGCAACTCTGTTGTGCCCCAGTTGTTGGCGCGTGATCCAGAGCTGATCAAGGCATTGGAAGAGAAAGACTATTCAGGATCGACGGCGCGCCTGCTGTCCTTTGTCGATGAAATAGGTGCGGCGTCGCTGACCCTGCTTGACCGTGACGGGCGTGCTGTCGCTGCGACCGACCGCGAGATGATCGGTCGAAGTCACCGCACAGCGCCATATTTCACGGATGCCTTGCGGTTCAACCAGACGATTTATACGACGCATGAAAACGACGCCGGCGGTTTTGATTTCGTCTATTCCAGACGTGTGCAAGTCGCTGGACAGTTGCGCGGTGTTATCATGGTCAAAGTTGATACGCCGCGGATTGAGAGAAGCTGGGTCGGGGTCTCTGACGCGGTCATTGTCACCGACAGGGACGGACGGATCATCATGGCAACCGAGGCGCGTTGGCGCGGCGCTTTGGAACAGAATGCACTGGCGCTGCAGTCTGCTCCGTCAGCGATCGAACGTGCGATCCGCCTGACCCAAGGCTGGGGTGCGTTGCCAGTTGATGCCTATCTGCGTGGCGAGGCGGTGTTGCGGCGTGAAATGCAGGTGCCGCACCAAGGCTGGAAAATGGTAAGTTTCACCACTTACGCCTCGGTGCGCGAACGGGTGAACGGCATCCTTGCTTTGATCGCAATGGGATTCGCAATACTGCTGACACTCGTGTTCTGGACCAGTTCACGCAATGCCACGTCGCGGTTGGTCTTTTTCCAACGCGAGTCAGCCGAGCTTCGCGCACTCAATCGGCGCCTACAGCGGGAAATTGCCGAGCGTGAGAAAGTCGAAAAAACCCTTGAAGTGGCGGAACAAACTATCGCGCAGTCATCCAAGCTTGCCGCCTTGGGCGAGATGTCGGCAGCGGTAAGCCATGAATTGAACCAACCGCTTGCCGCCATGAAAACCTATCTGGCCGGTGCGCGGTTGTTGTTGCAACGCGAACGCCCCGAAGAAGCATTGTCGTCGTTTCAGAGGATTGATGATTTGCTTGAACGTATGGGCGCGCTGACACGTCAGCTCAAGTCATATGCCCGCAAGGGTGCCGAAGCATTTGAGCCCATAGATACAAGGGCTGCGGTTTCTACCGCACTCGCCTTGATGGAGCCGCAACTGAAGATCCGGTCGGTCAATATTATTCGGACATTTCCCAGCGAACCGGTCATGGTTCTGGGGGACAGATTGCGGTTAGAGCAGGTTATTATCAACCTGCTTCGTAACGCGTTGGATGCAACGAAAAATGCCACCAACCCCACAATTGAAATCCTTCTGGCGGCTGGTGACAGCGTCAGCATCCAGATTCGCGACAACGGCGAAGGTATTGCGGACCTCGATGAGTTGTTCGAACCGTTTTATACCACAAAGCAGCCCGGCGATGGTGTCGGACTTGGGCTTGCTATCTCGTCCGGCATCGTGAACGATTTGGGCGGACGCCTCACTGCGCGTAACGCAGCAGATGGCGGGGCGATATTCGAGGTGCAATTGCCACTTATAAGGCAAGAAGCTGCAGCGGCAGAGTAAGGAAAAGACCATGAGCAAAGCGATGAAAATTGCAATTGTTGACGATGAAAAGGACATGCGTCAGTCAATCTCGCAGTGGCTGGCTCTCTCGGGTTTCGACACAGAAACCTACGCGTCGGCCGAAGACGCGCTAAAGAGCATCGGCTCTGATTACCCGGGGATTGTTGTCAGCGATGTGAAAATGCCGGGGATGGACGGCATGCAACTTCTCAAGAAGCTCAAGGGCGTTGATGGCGGGTTGCCTGTCATCATGATCACCGGCCACGGCGACGTGCCCATGGCCGTTGAAGCCATGCGTGTTGGTGCATTTGATTTTCTGGAAAAGCCGTTCAATCCCGACCGGATGACCGAACTGGCAAAACGGGCCACGCAAGCCCGCAGGCTGACGCTGGACAACCGTGCGCTGCGCAAGGAATTGTCTGATGGTAGCGCGTTGATCAAGAAACTGATCGGCAGTTCGACATCTATGGAGCGGCTGAAAGAGGATATTCTGGATCTGGGGCAGGCCGATGGCCACGTTCTGATCGAAGGCGAGACAGGCACCGGTAAAACGCTTGTTGCGCATGCGCTGCATGCCGTTGGTGCGCGGGCCAGCAAAAAATTCGTTTTGCTGAGTTGCTCTGCCTATGACGAAGAAACACTGGGCCGGATGGTATTCGGTCCTGCGAAAGATGATGAACCGATCCCTGCAATCGTCGAAGCCAGCGGCGGTACATTGGTGCTTGAGGATATCGAAGCATTGAGCCACGCAATGCAGGCCCGATTGCTGACAGCAATCAACGAACAAGGCACCCCCGCCGAAACCCGCATCGTTGCAATCTGCAACCTGCAGGAGCAGGACAAGACATGCGAAAGCGTGCTGCGCCCTGATCTGTTCTATCGACTTGCCGCGTTGCGGATCACGGTTCCGCCGCTGCGTCAGCGCGGCGAGGATATTCTGACGCTCTTTACGCGACTGGGTGAACAATTTGCGGATGAATATGGCTGTGCGTCGCCACAGGTTAGCGCCCAAGAGGCGGCGCAGCTGCTGCAAGCCCCTTGGCCGGGCAATGTGCGGCAATTGATCAATGTCGCCGAACGGGCGGTGCTGCAGAACCGGCGCGGAACAGGCTCTATCGCATCGTTGCTCATGGCCGATGAGGAAGAATCCAAACCGGCCATGACAACCGAAGGCAAGCCGTTGAAGGAATTTGTCGAAGCGTTTGAGCGCATGTTGATCGACAACACAATGCGCCGCCACAAAGGGTCGATTGTAGCGGTGATGGAAGAGCTTTGCCTGCCGCGCCGAACTTTGAACGAAAAGATGGCAAAATACGGGTTGCAGCGGTCAGAGTACCTGTCGTAACAGAATAGTTCTCTGATTGGTTCGACTTTGCACGCAACCACTTGTGCAAGCGACTAGTTGTCCCCTATGTATAGATTACGGATGCTCGTGCTTTGGTTGCGCGGTGACATCCGTTCGAGATTCTCTGTTTCGTCTTTGATCTGACATCACGGGCAAGGCAGCTGATTTGATCCTTCGGGGTCAGAAGAACGCCCTGGGTCGTGCGATAAAACGTAGACCGGGCCATGAATGGGCACTGCCAGCCAGTGTCGGAGAAGCAACGCGATGCAACGCGCGCAAAACATGAGGCACAGCACAGCCACCCCAAGGGGTGCTGGAACTGCCCGCGCGAAGGTCGCCAACATCAGACATATAACACGGACATCAGCGCCCCCAGGGGCTCCACCGGGGTTATGTGCGAACGGAAAAAATGCCAAAGAAAATGTTAATCGATGCCACACACGCGGAAGAAACCCGCGTTGTTGTGGTCGACGGGAACAAAGTCGAAGAATTTGATTTTGAAAGCCAATTCAAACGCCAGCTTGCTGGAAATATCTACCTCGCAAAGGTAACACGGGTCGAACCATCGCTGCAGGCAGCATTCGTGGACTATGGTGGGAACCGCCATGGTTTCCTTGCATTCTCGGAAATCCATCCAGATTATTATCAGATCCCGATCGCTGATCGCGAGGCGCTGATCGCCGAAGAAAAAGCCTATGCCGAGGCAATGAAAGCCGAAGCCGAAGCCGAAGCCGAGAAAGAAGAAAAGCCCGCACCAAAGCGCCGTCGCCGTAGCCGCGCCAAAGCTGCCGATGTATCCGCCGATGATGCAGTCGTCACGGCTGATGTCGAAACGTCTGAGGAAGAAACCTCTGGCGATATCGCGGGCATGGAAACCATCGATCTTGCTGACGCCGAAGAAGGCAGCTCGCCGATGGAGCTTGTCGCGGAAACGCCGGTTGATACGCCTGCGGCAGACGATGATGACGCGACTGATGATGACGACGACGAGTCTGATTCCGGCAGCAACGACGACAGCATCGAGAGCGTCGCCGAAGAAGATGACAGCGATGATGTACGCCCTGTGCGCAAGCCGCGTCCAAAGCGTTACAAAATCCAAGAGGTCATCAAGGTTCGCCAGATTCTGTTGATCCAGGTTGTCAAAGAAGAACGTGGCAACAAAGGCGCTGCCTTGACGACTTACCTTTCGCTGGCTGGTCGCTACTGCGTCTTGATGCCGAACACTGCGCGCGGTGGTGGCATCAGCCGCAAAATCACCAATGCCGTTGATCGCAAGAAGCTGAAGGAAATCGCCGGGTCAATGACTGTGCCCGAAGGGGCCGGTCTGATCATCCGCACCGCCGGTTCGCAGCGCACCAAAGCAGAGATCAAGCGCGATTATGAATATCTGCAGCGGATGTGGGAGCAAATCCGCGAACTGACACTGAAATCATCGGCCCCTGCGAAAATCTATGAAGAGGGCGATCTGATCAAACGGTCGATTCGCGATCTTTACTCCAAGGACATCGATGAAGTGATCGTGGCCGGCGAGGCAGGCTACCGCACGGCAAAAGACTTCATGAAAATGATCATGCCGTCCCACGCCAAGAACGTGAAGTTCTACAGTGAGCAGTTGCCGCTTTATGCGCGCTATCAGGTCGAAGGGTACCTGAACGGAATGTTCAACCCGACCGTGCAGTTACCTTCTGGCGGATACATCGTGATCGGCATCACCGAAGCGCTTGTTGCGATCGACGTGAACTCGGGTCGTGCGACCAAGGAAAGCTCGATCGAGCAGACGGCGTTGAAAACCAACCTTGAAGCCGCCGACGAAGTGGCCCGCCAGTTGCGCCTGCGTGACCTTGCCGGACTGATCGTCATCGATTTCATCGACATGGACGAGCGCCGCAACAACGCGTCGGTCGAGAAGCGTTTCAAAGACAAGCTCAAAACCGACCGCGCACGGATTCAAGTCGGCCGGATTTCCGGCTTTGGCTTGATGGAGATGTCACGTCAGCGCCTGCGTCCGGGTATGCTGGAAGCCACAACACAGATGTGTTCACACTGCCATGGCACCGGTTTGCTGCGCTCCGACGACAACGTCACATTGTCGATCTTGCGGGCATTGGAAGAAGAAGGCGTACGTGGCCGCTCGAAAGAGGTGCTGGTCAAAGCGCCGGTTTCGATCGCCAATGCGCTGATGAACGGCAAGCGTGAACATATCGCTGACATCGAGGCGCGTTATGGCATGTCCGTCCGGATCGAGTGTGATCCGACGCTTGTGTCGCCCGACTATGCGATTGAAAAGTTCAAGACGGCCACCCGCATTGTTCCAGAGGCCGCACCTGTTGTTGCCTCGGTTGTCATGATGGATGACGATACTGACGACAATTCAGGGGTCATTATTGATAGTGATAGCGACGAGGCCGAAGAGGTCACAGCCGTCGCGGAAGCGCCCGCAAACACTGCAGCAGGGGATGACGAAGATCGTCCCAAGCGCAAGCGTCGTCGTCGGCGGCGGCGTCGGGGCGGTGCGAACCGCGAAGGCGAAGAGCAGCAGGCAGAGAACGGTGACGCCAGCGACACCGATGCCGTGCATGCTGATGCGCAACCACAAGATGCCGTCGTTGCAGAAGCCGCTGCGCCCGCGACGGACGAAAAACCCAAGCGTACACGCAACCGGCGCAGAAAAGCTGAACCGGCTCCGGACGTAGAA
>CBDTYC010000101.1:0-8608 GCA_965364495.1 uncultured Yoonia sp.
CGAACATGGTCTCCAAATCGGATATCGCATTGACAAGGCATGTCCTGAGTACTGCCGCCGAAATCCAACGGTTCAATCACCGTGCCGATGCAAAGCCCGCCGCAACAACTATTCTGGCTGCTGCCGTCGCGCGCTGGACTTGATAGCGCTCATCAGCCCTTTCTGTCTGGCATAGCCGTCAAACGTTGGCCAACCTTGAAAACTAAATCCTGATGACGATCAGACTGTCCCTTTTGGCTTTCGTATGCGCAGCCAATGCTTCGGCGAGAGGCGAACCAACCTCTGGATCAGCCCCGACAATGAGAACCGCTGCACTGTTCATAGCGGAAATCGCATCTTGGGTGTCATTGGAAAGGCTAATGTTCGGGTATGTTTCGGCCAGCTGCGCGGCCAGTTCGGTCACCTCTGATAACGCGATCCCTGTGTAAGAGCGCGCGCCTGCCAACAGGGCCGCCAACGGTCCGCCAGCCAAGTCATGTCCCACCTCGACGACGTCCTTTTGATACAGTTGCGCCGTCGCGGGCGCGAGTTTTGTTATGATGTCATCTGCATCTTCGTCGCAAAGCAGCTTGGGGTCCAAGCATGTATTGACCCATTCTTCAGCGGCGTTGTTACGCCAATATGCACGCAGTCGCGCACCGACAGACGGGCCGATTTGAATCGGTGCTTGTGCGGTGACGCTGGAATCATTCTGCACCCACACAAGCTCTGACAGGACTGCATTATGGGCTTCTGCTTCAGGATTTTCGATCTGCTGCAAAAGTGGCTCCATCTCGTCCCACAAAGTCAGAATCCCGGAACTGTCAGGGAGTTCAGAGAGCCGCTTGTATGCATCTGCCCAGCGCCCTTTTTGCGCAAGATAAGCCAAGCGAAACACCGAAAGGCCGCGCCCATACCAGGGATCGGTGAAATCCTTTGCCATTGGCGCGGTCGTAATTGCATCCTCAGGATCGTCAATCCCAGCAAGGGCGGCGATCTGATCCGTCGCGGCGAGCACTACAATGTTGCACCATTCCGGTTGCTCGGTTGCAACCATGCGTAAAATGCCCAGTCCGATGAGCGCATCGATATAGGACCCAAGCCCCAAATCACGCCGGTTCAATGCATGCTTCACCAAAATTGGCGCACCCGGATTGATCACCGACGCAATTTCTTTCAAGCAACCATGTAGGTGCGCAACGGTACGTGGTGCATCGACCATCACGAAATCAAGCTGTCCGCCGGGCCATGCGAAGTCGGGCAAGTTGGCCTCGATGATCCGCGGGGTGATGCCCTCGGCGGCCATATTTGCTTCGAACAAGGCTCTGAAATTCTCATCGGGTGCGGCAATCCCGGGATAATTCTCTGCGTTTGCCTCGGTCCAGACAAAACGATCAATCACCGTTAGATTACCGTGCTGTGCCAGCAAGCGGGTCAATCCGCCAAGCCACGGGCCTATTTCCAGGATTTGGGCGCCTTCTGGCAAGGCCGCGGCGTAATCCATGACGATGCCGACCTCTTTGTCCCCAAGCATACGCAGCGGTGGTGAAAGCTCTGCGCTGGGGCGCTTGTCAAGTTGGGCGTCGGGGCTCATAATCGTCCTGAAAGCAACAAGTAATTGTAATAAAAACCTATAATGATTGAAGCGTTTACTCAAGTCCGCAGGCAGGTCCTCGAACTATGCGATCAACAGCGCTTTGCGACTGCACGACTATTTCTTATCGGGTCTGGCTGTCAGCCTGACACGCATACGTCGTTATGGGAATATATCGCGAGGCGGAGCGATGCGCATGGCAACCCCACTGTTGCCCGCGCAATCCGCAAAGAACTGTGGGAAGCAAATGTAGGTTCGTCCGATCTTACGTTGCGTGAAGCAGACGATGCTTTGGAGAAGGAGGAATTCGAAGCAGCCGAATTCCTTTTGGAAACCACGTTTGGAAGCGACACAGATAACCACGAAGCGCGGCGGCGGTTCGCGCAATCCTATTTCAAGCAGGCCGAACGCGCAGCCGTTGGTGCGCGACTGCGTACCGACCGCGCACGCGCGCTAAGGCTTGCCGCCAGTTTTTCGTTTCGGATTCCCACCGACGCGACCGTGCTGGTCGACCTTCTCAGATATTCCGGCGAGCTGTCACTGGCGCTCGAGAAGAACGCCCTCGCCCGCCAGCAATTCGGGGACGACATCAGGTTTGACACCCGCGAGGCGCGGATCAGTGAACAGATGTATAATTTTGCGCATGCCGCAGAGGTCTGGGAGACCGTCGCCGAAAAAAGCGAACGGTTCCGTGGCGAAGCCCTATTGAAGCTGTGTGTTCTTTATGAACGTCTAGAGCGCGAAGACGCGCTTGTTCTGGCGCAGGCGAGACTTGCCATCGCGGATGTTTCTGTTGCCGATAGATTAAGACTGGCCCTATCGTCGGGACAAGCGGGCATGGCCCACGCGTTAAGCGAGTTTGTTGGCCTCGGCGGACCGGGTGCGGACAAAATGCCAGCCGCCGTTTCCATTTCATTCGCAGAACAATTGCTTGATAGCGGTGAAATTGGACTTGCTGTCTGGCTGCGACGCCAGCGTGTCCCTGTCGGAGATCGGGTCAAGCGGGCACTGGATGCCATCGGATTTTCGGTTGGTGGCACCCGCGAGCTTCCCGATACGGTTTCCGAGGCGATAACTGTCAAGAGCCCCGATTTCATGCTGCCGCTGGACAAAACGCTTAAGTTGCATCCAAAACCGCGCGGTTGGCCCGGCGTCGGCAGAGACCCAAAGCGCATTCTTTTGGTTAACGTGGCGCTTGGGATCGGTGGCGCGGAACGCCAGTTTGTGGAACTCGCGCGTGCTCTGCTTGAGAGCGGCGTCAGCAAAGATCAGCTTCATGTGGCGGTCTTTTCGCTAGATCAGGATCGTGGGCACGCGCATTTCTTGCCTGATCTCGAAGCCTTGGGAATTCCGATCCACCAGCTGGCGGACCGCGCGACCCTTACCCCGCAACTGACCCCACAAGAACGCAAGATGATCGAGGTGCTTCCGAAAAATCTGCGCGACGATGTGCGACTTTTGCTGCCGTTGGTCAGGGAAATACAGCCTGATGTCCTGCATGGCTGGCAGGACAGATCGTCCGCAGTCTGCAGCGTTGTCGGGACCGCAGCGGCAGTGAACCGCGTTGTCCTGAGTGCGCGCAACATGAGCCCTGCAACACGCCGCGACAAATCGCTGGTCCTGAACGAAGCCCTTTTCCGCGACATGGTTGCGAAAGACAATGTGATGATTTCTGCCAACTCGCGCATTGCGGCCGAAGATTATGCCAAGTGGTTGGGATGCGAAAAAGACCGCATTGATGTTATCCCGAACGCCGTGGACATGTCGCGCTATCCGCTTTTGCCAGAAAAGTCGCATGTGCCGGATCTTGATGCGCCTTTGCGTATCGGCGGCGTATTCCGTCTGGCGATCAACAAGCGCCCGCAGCTGTGGCTGCGCACGATCAAGGCGCTTCGCGACGAACAAGGCGTCGATCTTCAACCTTTTCTTTTCGGGTCCGGCCCACTGGCGCGCGACGTGGAAATAGAGGCCGAAAATCTGGGGCTTTCGGATTTGATCATCCAAAGCGGTGTTGTCGATCCGATGGCGCTTTACAGTGATCTTGATGTGGTCCTTTTGATGTCGCAGGTCGAAGGCCTGCCCAACGTCCTGCTTGAGGCGCAAGCCATGGGCAAACCTGTCGTCGCCTGTGACGTGGGTGGTGTGCGCGAAGCCGTCAAACGCGCAGGCAAAGGTGCAGGCTTGCTTCTGGACGCTCAGGTGACGCCAAGCGACGCCGCTGCACAGATTGCTGGTTGGCTGCCCGCGGCACGCAGCGCCCCGCCCTATTTGATTCAGCGCCACATTAGCACTGTGTTCAGCCCCAAATTACTTGCTGCCAGAACAATGGAAAGCTACCGCGGACACAAAGGGGCAAAGGTATGAATGCGATAACACCCCCGCTTCACAGGTTGGGACTGCTTGGCGATGGCTTCGATCCGGTCGGCCAACTGCTCGAGGATCTACCCGAAGATGTGCATACGGAATACCTGACCATTACGGATCCACAGGGCGAAAAAGGCGATATAGATGCATTGCTAGTCCTATCGCAAAGCTATGCGCTTGCGCATCTTCCCGCGCTTGTTGCTTTGGGTAAACCATGCCGCATTCTACTGCGCCGCGCCCGGTCCCAGGCAGAAGAGGCGGGCTGGGCCGATGGGCTTGACCTTCTTTGTAATGCATTGGCCTTTGCACAAGTTGACCACATCACACTGCATGCGCTGACCGAAAGCGCCGCTGCCATGCTGTCGGAAACAACAGGTCAGGCGGTGACGGTCATCGGGCAATTGGGCCAGATCGACACCGAACGGTCCACGGTCCCCATCCGCCGCAATGACCCGCTGATAACTTTCTCTTATACAGAAGAGGACGGCAGCCGCAGCACCCGTCAGGCGCGGTTGGATGTGTTCAGTTGGGTACGGTTACGCCGCTTGGGCAAGCTTTTTGCCGCTGATCCGGTCGACAAAGACATGGCTGATCTGGTCGCCTTTGCCGAAGGTGTCCCGGGTGCGCCCGCCGCTGCGCCGCGCAGTGGCCCACCAACAATGATCGTTGTTGTCCCCAACGGGGTTGGCCTTGGCCATGTGACGCGCATGATGGCCATTGCAAAGGCACTGAACCGGAAGAAGAAGTTCCGTGTCATTTTTTGGTGCTTCTCGCGGGCAGCCGCAATTGTGCAGGCGGCCGGCTTTGAAGTGATCTTGCGGCAGACCGGCGTACATCTTGACGCACATCCGCCGGACTGGCGGCGCTGGGAAACCGTGGAGTTCGCCAAAACCCTGCGGTTTATCAAACCCGATATCGTCGCCTATGATGGTGCGGCATTCGACCAGTTCGTCCTCAACGCCATGCGCTCGCCTGGTTGTGGGCGCTGTGGAGTCCTGTGGGTGCGCCGAGGTATGATGCGCGCGGATACCAACCGCTCAGTGCTTGATCCCGAACAGTACAGCGACCTCGTACTTGAACCCGGTGACCTGGCTGTAGAAGCAGACCTTGGACCGACCAGAATGGCGACCGCCGAATTTCAGGGCTTTTGCAAATCCTTCGTTGCCCCGCCAATCACACTTAAACCCTATCTGCCCGCTTATTCGCGTTCGGAAGCCATGAAACGCCTTGGACTGCGCAGGGGGAAATATTGCCTTGTCTCATTGGGCGGAGCATTCGGGAACTGGGACGAGTTGCTTTGGAACATCAAAGAACATGCGCGCCGCAACCGCATCACACTAGTCTGGGCGCAGTCCCCGTTATCACCCCCACCCGATGACAACGGCGAGACGATGATCCGGCAATTCTACCCGCTAAGCCCCTATCTAGAGGCCTTCAGCGGGGTCATCTCTGCAACGGGATACAACAGCTTTCATGAACTGGTGATGGGCTACAAAGGTCCAGTGCTTCTAGCCCCCACCAACCTCGAACGGCTGGACGATCAAGAAGCACGAGCAACCTATGCCGGTGACCAAGGGTGGGCAGACATCCTTTATGCTGCCCGACCAGAAGAACACGGCGCGATCATCGCGGATTTCATGAAACGGTTGCGCAAGGGCACGCTTGTGACCTCACGGCCCGACAGTTTTGCAGATCAATCGGATATGGCAACAGCCTTGGACGGTATCTGTGAAACGTATGCACAGTAAAAGGTATCCCGAATGGCCAGCAAACAAGACAATCTAAAGGTCTCTCCCGGGTTGGTGCGGCGGCTTTTGCGCGAAAACCGCACCATGGGCAAGCAACTGGCAAATCATGAGTTCAAACGCATGGTTGGCGAACTGACTAACCCATCGCTCTTTATGCTCGAGCTGGACTTCCCTGGCGAAACACCTGTCGAACCTCCGATCATCCCGTCAATCATTGACGATCCAATTTCGCGCAAACTGCCACGGATAAACGTCAACACGGGTAGCATTCTCTCGGTCGAGAATCCGGAGTCATTAAACCCCATGGGCATCCATATTCCAGATATCCCGCCAGAGCAGCTACGACCTGCGCTGCGCGCGCTGATGACTGCGCATGTCACCGAACCCTTCGCAAGGTTTGTGTTCCTGTGTGACACGTTCCGGCCTATTCCGTTTCTGGGCCGTTACAAGTTCGTCTACGAGTATCTTGGCCAGACCCCGATCGCACGTGCAGCCGAACGGGCGGCGTTTCGATACGGAATCAGTGAAGTGCGATCGCTTGTCGGAACGCAACCGGTGTGGAGCAAGAAAGACTAGAATCGCGCCCTGATCCCACCCATGAGCAAAAAACCACCGATGCTTTTTGGTCGATTTTGCCCCTCATTTGTCTATTAACTCGGACGCAATTAAGGCAATCGCCCCGCCAGCAACTAGGCCGCCACACAACTGAGTGTATCCGAACCGTCACCAATACACAGATTGCAGCGTCATTGTTGGTAATGCACTGTATAATAAGGCGGACAATTTAGCTAAATACTCATCCAGCTTGACGAATCGGCGCTTGTCGAGGAATAATCGAACTGTGATTTAGGCTTTTTTATGATCAAATTTAGTTCCCAGGAAGAAGATAGTATGGCCAGAACCATGAACATATTCCTAGCAAGCAGCGCACTCGCGACCGGTATTTTACTGTCCGGCGCACCAGCTTATGCGCAAGGTTCCGCTCAAATTGATGTCGAATTAGCGAATGGGATCGACTTTCGGAATTTGGCCTTTTCAGACTGTTTAAATCGGACCGAATGTTCGGTTGGCGATGTGACTATTATCGCGCAGCGCAGAGTTGACCAGAACGCTGAATGGCTAAGCGCCCCGATCTACTGGGACCCTATTGACGGTATCGGTGTTCAGGACGGCGCACAAAACGACGAGATCGATATCGATGAACGCGTTTTGGTGCGTTTTGCCGACAAGTCCAATCTTGACCGGATCTGGCTTAGCGACCTCTTCATGAACGAAGACAGACGGTACGGATCCAGCCAGACAGATCTGATCAGCGGAGAGCCCGAGGACGCAGAAGTTGCTGGTCTGTCCTTTTTGGCCGACGGCACAGAATTGTTGAACATCACCGTATCAGGCGAGTCGCGCTTGCCTTGGGCGCAGTTCAACCAGGAAGTTGACGTGCGCATTCGTGAAGACGGCGACCTGCGTCGACGGATTGTCGTAAACGATGATGTCGTAACGGTCGTGATCCCGGGTGATGACCTGACACTGCAGACACCTCTGGGTGTCAATGACGCAGAGAAGCAGGGCCTGTTTGATGGGCTTGAGACCGTTGAGCTGGATATTTCAGACCTGCTTGCGGAATTTAACAATGCGGCCCTTTTCGAAGTCGGGACCAAGAACTTTGAATTGATCAATGCTATTGCGCAGGACCCGGATAATTTGGCCGCGATGCTGCGTACCGCGCAGGAAAAGCGGACATCAATTCGGATGTCGAATGGTGAAGTCGGATTTGATGTAGACTCCAGTTTGAGTATCGAGGAGATCGCATTCTTCTCGCCTTTTGATGCTAGTAACGATTTCTCGATCGCCGGGATTGTTTTAAGAAAGTGAAGCCTGAGATGACAAAGAACAGAAAACTCCGTTCTAATGTATGGCTGGTTGTAAAGTCGGTCGTTGCTGGATCTATCGTTGTATCGCGTGTATTTGGCGCCCCTGCACCGGTTACGCCAACACATGTCGGACTTGTCGATGACTGGCGTGTTGTTGGGCAGCAGATGGGCAAGAAGCCTACAGATTTGCCACCTCTCGACAGAAGCTTGGTCGATATGATCGCATCGGCTGATCTTGAGAATGATCTGTCCGAGATTGTCTTGGCAACGTATTCTATGGTTGATGCAGACCACATAAGGTCACTCGATGCACACTGGGCGGCTGTCCTGACTGCGGCAGCCAACGCGCCGCTGGTTGTAGAATTCCTGAACCTGCGCTCTGGTATCAACACTGCGGGCGTTTCCTATGGTGACACTGACGGACTTGTTTGGCTCGCCAATCATAATGCCAACCACGGCGGTGGCTGCGATGGCAACTGCAATAATGGCGGCGGCAATGGCAACGAAGGTTGTTCGCCTGGTCAAGGTTCAGGCGCCAACGATGATGAATCATGAATCCAACCGCTGATTGGCGTCGGCCGCACCTGATGACTTGGGCGGCGCTGAATAGAGACTGATTAGTAGGGCGGCGCGGCGGACCATTCTTGGGACCGCCGCGCTTCATTTTCGGGATGAGCCGAAGCGGAGTGAGATACGAATGTCGATCTATGATCACGTTTCTGAACTCGCAGTAACCCCGAGAAGACTGTCCAATCAGGATGCGACTGCACTACGCCACCGTCTGATTGGCGAGGCGCCGCAATCCATTTTAGAGATTTGCCAGAAGTCGAGCGAGTTAACGCTTTATCTGGCTGCTTTGCTAGAAGACCAAGGCCACGGAACGCTAACGACGTTTCATGCAAATACCGATACCGCCAGCGACGGTATCAATGGCCATCTAAAGCAACTCGGCTTGCTTGGGCGTGTTTCTTCGATCCAGTCGGGGCGGTCTTATACTTGGGCAATCAAACGTTTGTTGGCGGCAGAAGAACGTTTTGAATTCGACGTATGTG
>CBDTYC010000102.1:0-8592 GCA_965364495.1 uncultured Yoonia sp.
ATTTCAGGACCGCAGCGGTAATAATCCCCAGCGTACCTTCGGCCCCGATGACCAGATTGCGTAGATCAAGGCCGGAATTGTCTTTGTGCAGCGCGCTCATCAGGTTCATGACGCGGCCGTCTGCCATAACAACCTCTAACCCCAGACAAAGACCACGCGTGCTGCCATATCGCACGACGTTCGATCCGCCTGCGTTCGTGGACAACAATCCGCCGATCATCGCAGAGCCGCGCGCGCCCAAGGTCAGAGGAAAGATCAGGCCATGCGCCTCGGCTGCGTCGTGGAGGGTCGACAAAATCACGCCAGCGCCAACCGTCGCGGTGCGGGCTGTCGGGTTGATATCTGTAATCTGGTTGAGGCGTTCAACCGATAGCATCAGTGCATCCTGCGCCAGCGTCGCTCCTGTCAGGCCTGTCCGTCCGGATGCGGGAACCACAGGGGTTTTTGTCGCATTTGCGATCTTAAGAATGGCCGCGACTTCTTGGGTATTCGCCGGACGCAAGACTGCCAAAGGTTGTGCGGTATAAGCACCGGTCCAGTCCTTGCCGTAGGGCGCTGCATCCGCGCCGGTCAGGACGTAGTCCGCGCCGATAGCAGCCGCTATTTGGTCAAGTACAAACATGAAAATTCCCCCTTGGTCTTCGGGGTGAAATCTAGCGGGAAACACAGCGCAGCGGAAGCTTTGTTCAGGCAAGGTCGCGCTTGTTTAGGACGTAGGTCGTGCAACTATGATCGTAGTGTGTCTCGATCCCCCGACACTGCATGCCGACCCTTTGCATGACGCGCAACGATGCCTGGTTTTCAGGAAGCGCCATGGCAATCACGTGATCAGCGCCAACGACGTCGAAAGCAAAGCGCGCCGCGGCGGTGCCTGCCTCGGTCGCATAGCCTTGGCCGGTTGCTGCCGTGGCCAACCGCCATGCGATCTCGATTTCATTGCATGGATCGCGTGCTACATGCTGGGCGCATGTAGAACCAACAATCAATCCCGTCGCTTGTTCGACGATGATCCACCAGCTGTAGCCAAGCGTTTCCCAAGCCAAACGAACCCGAGCGATGGATTCGTTCGTCTGTTGCATGGTTTCCGGCGCAGTATATCCAAGGAACCTCATCACTGCGGGTTCGGTGTTGATCGCGTTCAACGATATGGCATGCGCGGGCGCAAAGGGTCCAAGGTGCAGGCGATCGGTCAGGATACTATAGTGCGACGCGAGATCATTCATATTGATCACACTGACATGGCGGCGATCCAAGCGTAATCCTGATTTGTTCATATGCCGCGTGAGAGTGGTGGTGGTGGCGTGGGGGAGACTTGAACTCCCGACCTAACGATTATGAGTCGTTCGCTCTAACCAACTGAGCTACCGCGCCTAACCACGAGCGTCCGATTACGCAATGGGGGCTGGGGTGTCAAACCGAAACTGATGGTAAGGCGGGTTAAATCCCACCTTCCTTTAATCGTAGCGCAGTTCCGTCGCTTTTCCGCGGAAAATGAAGTAGGACAAAACCGTGTAGGCCATGATTGTCGGCAGAACGACGCAGGTTCCGATAAGAATGATAAACAGGCTTTCAGGAGCACTTGCCGCCTCGTAGATCGTGATCTGTTCTGGAACGACATACGGATAAAAGCTGTATGCCATCCCGCCGAACGCCATGACCCAAAGTGACGTCGCGGCCGCGAAAGGCAACCAGGACCAACGGTCCCCCGCAAATGGCATCTTCTGCAACATCGACCAAAGTGCATAGACCAGCAGGACCGACAAAAACGGCAGGGGCGCGAGGTAAAGCGCCTCTGGCAAGCTGAACCATTTGTCGAAAATCCGCGTACTGACAAAGGGCGTCGCAAGCGAGATCGCCCCGATCCCCAGCACAAGCCCCCAGATACCGCCTTGCGCCCATTTCACGGCCTTGTACTGCAAAGTGTGTGCGGTCTTGTGGATCACCCATGTCGCCCCGATAAAGCTATAGCCGACCGTCAGAAAGACGGACGTCAGCATCCCGAAAGCAAAGTTGATCCAAGTCCATTCCAACCCCATCACATACATGCCCAGCATGAATCCCTGACTAAGCGAGGTCATCAGAGAACCCGCAAAGAACGCGTTGTTCCACAGCCGTTTGTGCGGTGTTGGGGCTTTGGCGCGAAATTCGAATGCGACACCGCGCAGGATCAGACCGATCAACATGATTGCCACCGGCAGATAAAGTGCTGTCAGGATCGTCCCGTGTGCGGACGGGAACGCCACCAGCAATAGCCCCACGGCAAGAACCAGCCAAGTTTCGTTCGCATCCCAGAAGGGGCCGATCGACGCGATCATGCGATCTTTCTCGTCGTCCTCCGCAAACGGGAACAAAACACCGACGCCAAGGTCAAAGCCGTCCAGAATCACGTAGATCAGGATTGAAACGCCCATGAGCCCCGCAAACACAAAGGGCAGCCAAATCGTCGGATCTCCGAAATAGTTCATGTTATTCACTCCGCTGGCATGGCACGGATGCCGGTTGCGGGTACGGGCGCGAGCCCTGTTCCGATGACTTCACCGCGGGCGGTCTTGCGGGCCAGATAGAAGATCACAAAGATATAGGCGGCAAGAAGTGCGGCATAGACGGCAAGATAGGCAATGAGGGTCGATAGAACCAAAGGTGCGGGCACGTCTGCGACCGCTTGCTTGGTGGTCATTACCCCGTGGACCAACCATGGCTGGCGCCCGATCTCGGTTGTGTACCAGCCCGCAAGGGTGGCAAGCCAACCACTAAAGCTCATCCCGACGAGTGCGTAGAGCATGGGCTTGGGCAATCCTTCGACCCCGCGCTTGCGCCGCATGATCATGTAGGTCGCCGACCAGCTGACAAGTAGCATCAAAAGGCCAGTACCAACCATGACGCGGAACGACCAGAAGACTGGGCTGACGCGCGGGTGCAGGACTTCACCGTCTGGTGTGACGAATTCGTTCAGCCCTTTGACTTCGCCATTCCAGTCATGGGTCAGAATGAAGGATGCCAGTTTTGGTATCCCGATCTCGAACTTATTTTCGCGAGCTTCTTGATCGGGGATCGCGAATAGAATCAGCGGAACACCGGTTCCGGTTTCCCAGTTGCCTTCCATCGCGGC
The DNA here is from genome assembly GCA_965364495.1 of uncultured Yoonia sp. GTDB lineage: Bacteria > Pseudomonadota > Alphaproteobacteria > Rhodobacterales > Rhodobacteraceae > Yoonia. The sequence continues at coordinate 3,110 of CBDTYC010000102.1, forward strand.
AATCTTGGCTGGCTGGTATTGCTTGGTGTTCAGGCCATGGAAGTCACCGACCAAAATCTGGACAGGGATCAGCAATGCCGCGCAGACGATCGCAGTTTTCAACGCGACGCGCACCCCTTCGGTGCGCCCACCGATCAACCAGCGGAATGCGCTGACACCTGCAATCAGGAAGCTCACAGTCAGGAAGCTGGCAAGAACCATGTGCGCAAAGCGGTAGGGCATGGAAGGGTTGAAGATAATCGCGGACCAATCGGTCGCGTAGGCCACACCGTCAATCATTTCAAACCCTTGCGGTGTGTGCATCCACGAATTGAGAACTATGATCCAGAAAGCAGACATCATGGTGCCGAAGGCCACAAGGAATGTCGCCATTGTGTGCAACCAGTTGGGCACGCGGCTAAAGCCGAACAGCATGATGCCAAGGAAAACGGCCTCTAGAAAGAAGGCTGTCATGATCTCGTAGGCCAGCAGTGGCCCTGCGATATTGCCGACTGTCTCCATGAAGCCCGGCCAGTTTGTGCCGAACTGGAATGACATTGTGATGCCGGAAACAACGCCCATTGCAAAGGAAAGTGCGAAAATTTTCACCCAGAAACGATAGGCCTCCATCCACCGTTCTTGCTTGGTGCGGTTGTAGCGCAGCTTGAAGAACAGCAGCACCCACCCCAACGCAATGGTGATGGTCGGAAAAAGAATGTGGAACGAAATATTCGCTGCAAACTGGATGCGCGATAACAGAAGTGTCTCTAATTCCATGACGTGCCTTTAGCTTTCTCGGCGGTATTGTCCGCTTGATCCTCATATAGCTGCGATGCAGCATAAGTCATGGGGGTGCGACAGCAGGGCGCGGGTCGATTATACCGATATTTTTGCAGGTACTGTTTCGAAAAGCTGCGTGACATCACACGTCCGCTCATTGATGCTAGGAGGCGAAACGGGAGGGGCCAAATGACCGGTTTTTTGACGACACATGTATTGGATACCGCCAGTGGATTACCCGCAGCGGGCATGAAAATTGATCTTTACCGGATCGAGGGCGATACGCGGGCACATATAGTTGGTATGGTAACAAATGACGACGGGCGCACCGATCGTCCGATCTTGCCGGTCGAAGACTTTGCCGTCGGGACCTACGAACTGGTATTTCAGGCCGGCGATTATTTTGGCCGTGATGAGGACATCAGCTTTCTAGAGGAAATCCCATTGCGTTTTGGTATCAACGACGCCTCTTCACATTATCATGTGCCGCTGCTGGTTTCGCCCTTCAGTTTTTCAACCTATCGCGGCAGCTAGCGGTCAAAAGTCCAGCTCGTGGTCTGGTGATAGGGGCGCTCTGGACTTACTTTGATTGATGGAAAGCCTGCGTTGTTGGGCGCATCCGGCCAGCATTGCGGTTCAATCACGATCCCTTCGTAGCGTGATTTGTCAGGCCGGTGCGCGCTGCTGGCGTCGTGTATTTGAATGCCCGGTTCCGTTGTCGCAACCGTCATGCGAACGCCTGATTGACCTGCCAACCACAGCACATCGCGCAGCGGTTCGACCTTGTCCGACAAGCAGAAATTGTGATCCAGCGCGGGCGCGCCGATTTCCGGCACGCGTGTTTCGCGGAAATCCATGTCGGTTCCGGCAACCGCCATAACCTCGCCTGTCGGGCAAACGCTGTCATCGACTGGTAAATAGTGGTCGGCCGCAATCCGCAATTGATGCCCCGCCCAGGTTTGAGAGCCGTCAAGGTTCCAATAAAGGTGGCTGGCAAAGTTCATGCAGGTGGTCGTGTCGGTCGTGCCATCAATTGTCATCGTCAGCGTCGCGGGTGCGCGCACGCGGTAAGTCACAACAATTTCGCGCTGACCGGGAAGCCCTGCAACACCATCGGGCATCGTCAGGCCAAGGGTCACACTGTCAGCCGTTTGGGTCATGATCCGCCAGACTTTGCGGTGACATCCATCTGCGCCGGAATGCAGGTGGGTCTGACCGTTCTCGTTGCGCTCTAATTCATACATCATGCCGTTCAGCCGGACGCGGGCGTTGCTGATCCGGTTCGCAATCGGGCCGACGATCGCGCCGAAGTAACCCATCTTGTCCTCGTAGTCGGCCAAAACATCGGACCCTAGCGTAAGCCCATACGGCACACCTGCAAGCCGGATATCTTGTATGATTGCACCGAAAGTCAGGACACTGACCGTCAGATCGCCCGCAGCGATGGTGACGCGGTCCACGTCCTCGCCTTTTTGTGTCTTGCCAAAATGGGTCATGGCAGCGGCTCCCAATGGACGCCAGCCGCAGGGATGGCTATGCCGTTCCAATCTTGCGGATGTTTGGCGTAGTTGAAGACAAAGCGGTGCGTGTCCGTGTCGCGGATGCGCAGCCCTTCAGGCAGCGACAGGATTTCGATACCGGATGCCTTGCAAATGTCCTGAATAATCTGGTCAAACGTGGCGTCATCCGGCCAACCCGCAAGATAACGCAGATGCGCATTGCCCATGATCGCAGGCTGACCAGAGGTCGTTTGGGCGAAAACCTCTGCCCCGCCTTCAAGATGTTCAAACCAATGCAGGAACTGCCCGCCCCCCCGCAAAGGGATGCTGTCGTCGGGGGGCATGCTTTCGGTCAGGGCGACGCTGACATCAATTCCGGACAAATTCGGTCCCAGCGGCACCGGAATGGCAATTTCATCCGTTTTTGTGTCACTGCGCGGGCCGATCAAAGCCACACCCTCGAAGGCCTCCAGCGCGGTCCGCAAAGGGTCTGACAAGCACATGATGCCGGGCGCTAGAACCAGTTTGTAGGCGCTCAGATCAGCGGTGTCTGGCGGGAGTATATCAATGCTGAGCCCCGCGCGACGCATGGCGCAATAGGCGGCGAATGCCAGACGGAACATCTCGAAATCGGCGCCTTGTGGCTGGGCGTCCCATCCCCAAGCGCTTTCGTAATCGAAGACAAGAGCAGCTTGTGCTTTTGTTGTTCCGACCTCTGGCAGCCCTGCGATTTCGTCTGCGACCTGGCGGGCTTCGGCTAGGGCGGGGGCGGGTGCGCTGTCGGGCCGGAACAGACCTGCGTGCATCTGTTCCTGCGCAAAGGGGGCTTGCCGCCAACGGAAATAGCAGACGGTTTCGGCACCGTGTGCGAATGCTTCCCATGCCCAAAGACGCGCCATGCCGGGCAGGGGGGCGGGATTATAAGGTGCCCAGTTTACGGGGCCGGGCTGTTGTTCCATCACCCACATGCGGCCTTTGCCAACGGCGCGATATAGATCGTGATGAAAGGCCTGATTGTCTGGGTGGCCCTGACGCAGGTAGGCTTGCTTGAAGTCCGGTGTCCCTTCGAGCCTGTCGGATAGAAAGCCGATCGGGTAACTATCCCATGACGCGATATCCAGGTCTTCGCCGACCTTCCAATGGTCGAACGTCGTGATGCGCCCCATGTAGTTGTGGATCAGGGGCGCGGATGTGTGCTTGCGCAGTTCATCCGCTTGCACCTTGTTGAAAGCGACCACCTGATCAGAGCTATAACGCCGGAATGCCAGTTGATGCGGATGGTTCGGTTCGGTTACCGTCAGGTTTGGCAGATCAATCTGGTCGAATGTGTCGTATTCCATCGACCAGAACACATTGCCCCAAGCGCGGTTCAACGCGTCGGTCGATTGGTATTTCTGCGCGAGCCAGTCCTGAAAGCCGCTCCGGGCAGCGTCCGAATAGCTAAGCGTTGTGTCGTGGCAATCGTATTCGTTATCGATCTGCCAAGCCGCGATATGCGGGTTCTGACCATAACGTTCACCCATCAGCCGGGCAATGCGGCGGCATTCATCGCGGTAACCAAGGTGGCTAAAGTCGTAGTGACGGCGCGACCCGAACCTGCGGGTACGCCCTTGGCCATCAACGGCCAGCATGTCGGGATGCTTGTCAATCATCCAACGCGGTGGCGTTGCTGTTGGTGTGCCGAGGATGATCCTGAGGCCCGCGCCGCCCAGTACATCAATCGCGCGGTCAAGCCAGTCCCATGTGAATACGCCGGGCGTGCGCTCCATTCGGCTCCACCCGAATTCACCGATGCGCACCCACGTCAGGCCCGCGTCCGCCATTTGGGACGCGTCTGTCACCCACTGATCTTCTGGCCAATGTTCGGGGTAATAACAGACGCCAAGTGTGCGTTTCATAGGGGCGACCTTTTGAGTATTTGGGACAAAGCGAGGCAGGCTAGAGAACAACCTGATGCTCTTGTTGCCCAAGAATGTCTGTTTCAATGGCAAATGTCTTGCCTTGCTCCGGCCCGTCAAGGCCAACAGCGGCACTGGTGCAGAAAAGCGTGGTCAGATCTTCGCCTCCGAATGCGGGGCACGATGATTGGCAGGCCGCAAAACTGAACGATTCGAAAAACTGGCCTTGCGGGTCATATCCGGCGACGCGGCCGACGCCCCATTGCGCGTTCCACAGGTTGCCATTGGCATCAACGACTGCCCCGTCGGGGCGGAAATCCGTGCCCTGCAAATCAATGTGCACCACCGGATCACCAACGGGCCAGCCGTCACCATCCAACCCGACGCGCATGATCTGCTGCGTCGGTGTGTCGGTGAAATACGCAGTTCTGCCATCGGGTGCGAAGCAGATTGCGTTCGAGATCGTGACAGGCGCGAAAAGCTGTCGCAATTCGCCTCTGAAGTAGCGATAGATCGCACCTGCGCCGTCTTCTGCATTGATACCCATTGTGCCAATCCAGAAGCCGCCAAACGGATCGGCGCGGCCATCGTTTGAGCGCGTGACGTGGTTGTCTGCCTCAAGGTCGCAGACAATGTCGTGCGTCCCCGTCGAGATCGTGAACTTGTGCAAGCCCTTGGCCGAGGCAATCAGAAGGGTATCCATGTCGATCCATCCCGCCGCGCTGACATAAGTGTCAAACTGCCAGTGCTGGCCTTTGGTGTGGAGCCGCTGCCCCAGAATATCGAACCAGAATAACTGCTTGCGCAAAGGATGCCAAAGCGGCCCTTCGCCTAGTTGGCATCGGGTTTCGTCAAATATCATGATGCGGCCGCGTCATAGGCGGCAACCATTTTGGCACACCGGACTATTTCGCCTTCTTCAAGGCAGACGTCCTCTCAATCACCATGATCGAGTAGCGGGCTGACCCGAGCACTTCGGACATTGACAAGCGTCCCGATCCGCAAGATCTCTGCACCCCAACTCAAGTGGAGAGATGACATGCGCAAACTGGCCGCCGGAAACTGGAAGATGAATGGCACGGGCGACAGCCTCGCCGAAATCAACGCTCTTGCTCAGGCGTTTCCCGATCCTGGTTGCGACATTCTCATCTGCCCGCCTGCAACGCTGCTCGAGCGCCTGTCAAAACGTACCGAAGGCACGGCGATCCGGACCGGCGGACAAGATGCGCACACCGCCAAATCTGGCGCGCATACCGGCGATATCTCTGCCTAAATGCTGGCAGATGCAGGGGCGACGTATGTCATTCTCGGCCACTCCGAGCGGCGC
>CBDTYC010000103.1:0-8515 GCA_965364495.1 uncultured Yoonia sp.
GCGCGCAAATCGGTAAGAACGTGCACCTGTCCGGTGGCGTGGGTATCGGCGGCGTGTTGGAACCGATGCAGGCTGCTCCGACCATCATCGAGGACAACTGTTTCATCGGTGCCCGTTCCGAAGTTGTCGAAGGCTGCATCGTGCGCGAGGGTGCTGTCCTTGGCATGGGTGTGTTCATCGGCCAGTCCACCAAGATCGTGGACCGCGAAACCGGCGAAGTCATGGATGGCGAAGTGCCGCCCTATTCGGTCGTAGTCGCAGGCTCCATGCCATCCAAGAACAACGTCAACCTGTACTGTGCCGTCATCGTCAAGCGCGTGGACGAGCGCACCCGTTCGAAGACGGGCATCAATGAATTGCTGCGGGACTAAATGATCCTGAGCCGCATCCTGGCGCGCAAACGCATTGCGGCGGGGGTTCGCCCCTCGTTCAAAGCGGCTTGGGCGCCGGTGGCTTTTGATGTTCTTGTGATCGGTCTGTTGCTGGCTGCCCTTTGGGGGCCAGCAACGACATTCATCTATGTCATGGACCTGTCGTTGTTCATGACAATTCTGGTGTTGATGGTCCTGATTTACGCACCCCTCCAAATCGTGATTATCGTTTCGACAATCGCAGCGGTGCGGTCGCGCTGGGAAGACAAGGAAAGCAAATGACCAAGAAAGAAAGCCGCCAACAGGTCTATACTTTGCTGGTCGAAGTTGGCCGCAACACAGGTGATGGCTTGCCTGCCGAAGCCACCGGGGCTGCCCTGATGTGCTATGCCAGCGGCATAGACGAAGCAGAAGCCGTGCGTGAAACCGTCGCGATCCTCAAGCAGGCTGATCTTGCCCCGCTTGATGTGTCCGGCTACGGCACATTGGATGAACGGTTGGCCGAAGGGCATGACATCCCCGACGAAGAAATCGCGCTGATGGACCGCGCCTTGGCTGAAAACAGCGTGATCGTGGCGCAGATGACCCCGTTCTTCGACAAGGCCTGATTGTTCTCACCTTTATGACCACCATCCTTCACGACAATTTACCCGTCGCGCAGTCGGGCGAACCCGGTTTACCGGGGACACGGCCATGCGATGCTGACGACTGGCTGCGGGTCGATGAAGTTTACGCAGCACAAATGCAGTATCGAACGACACTCCTGTCCCAGAAACAAGACGCCGTTCTTTACGAACCTGCGGCATCCCGCGACGCCAGTGCCGAGACATTGACCGAGGCGCTGAAAATCCTGCCGCAACTTGGGTTCACTCTTACCGATACCCACGTGACCTGTCCTGACAAACGCGTTGTATCGCTTGACTGGACTGCGCCACTCAAGACGCTTGGCCTGCTTGTGCAGGAAGACATCTGCGTCCTTGAAAAATGTGGGGCAGAGCATGTCATGACCGGCGCCGTTTTGTGCTTTCCCGCCAACTGGCGCCTTGCCGACAAGGTAGGCCGGCCTTTGATAGGCATTCACGCCCCTGTTGAGGAATACGATGAAAACCTTGCCCGACGGGTGCAAAGGCTGTTTGACGGCGTCAAAGCCGGACAACCGCTTTGGCGGTTCAACAAGTTACGGTACGCCGACGCTGATCTGCATCAACCTTACCGCAGAGGTGTTCAAGACGTGATGCCGTTTATCCGCTCGGAACGCCAATGCATTTTGCGGCTACCGCAAAGCGGCGCAGTCGTATTCACGATCCATACATACATTGTGCGCGCCTAGGTTTTCACCGCGTCAGAACCTGATTGGCCCGAAAAATAGCGTGCAAGAACGGTTGGAAGTACGTCGGGGATATCCTCGGCTATCAGACCGGGACCGAAAGCCTCTGCGCACTCCAGATGAAGAAGCGCGCCCATCGCCGCCGCATCAAACGCGTCAAAACCACGTGCCATTAGTCCGGTAATGAATCCCGACAGCACGTCACCAGAGCCCGCGGTCGCAAGCCATGCCGCATGCGCATAAGGGTCCGATCTTACGACGACGCAATCGCCGTTTGGTCGCGCGACAATCGTGTCCGCGCCTTTGAACAAGATATTGCAGCCCGTACTTTGCGCCGCGATCTGTGCCAGCGATTTGCGGCTATGCGTTCGGGCAAATGCCTCGGGGATCAAACGGCGCAACTCTCCTTCATGCGGCGTCATAACGACCTGCGGATGCGACACCGCTTTGATCAAATCAGGTTCCTGGGCGACCAGCGTGATCGCGTCCGCATCAAGGCAAAGCGGATATGGTGACAAGAGTGTTGCAGACAGCTTGTCGCGACTATCGCGACCCAACCCGAAGTTCGGGCCAATACAAACCGCAGACGGCTTCAGCGCCGATAGCTGATCGACATATCCCGCTGCATCGCTGTAGGTTTTGACCATGACCGCATCCAAGCGTGCGGCATGCTCTGCCCTTGCATCTTGCGCGCAGACGACGCTGACAAGACCTGCACCAATTCTAAGCGCGCCACGTGCTGCCAATCTTGCAGCGCCGCCTTGCCCAGCCGGACCCGAGACAACGATGGCATGCCCATATGCGTATTTGTGCCGCTCGCCGGATTTCTCCAGCAGCTTCAACTGATCAGCCGAAATACGATACTCGGGACAGGTTTGCGTGTCTGGTGCCATGATGTTTTCGGTCACTCAATGAAACTGGGTTGCTTGCTTGCGGCAGAGCGCGGCACAGCAAACTACACCGCTTATTCAATCACTATCGTCAATTCTTGAAAACAGGGCAACATCGACGCCGCAGTTCAATCCGACATCGCCATGACCGACCAATGGTTATTTGCTTGGTCAATTTGCGGACGATATCGTACCGTCTTCACGATGACCGTCGTTGCACGATTGATCCCAAAGGAGGCCCGCATGAGATTTTATAAACTTTATTGTGATGCAGAAGGCGAAAGCCATTGGGACAATGTCGAGGTGACGCTGGCGACACGCAGCTTTGCGCCGCCTGCGCAAGATATTGAAATTTCGGAACCGGAACCGGTAAAACAGACAATGTTTCTCAGGCTGCGATCCGGCTGGAACGAACCGATCCACCCGACGCCAGTCGCGCAAAAACTGGTTTGCCTTAAAGGCTCTGTCAGGGTGACTGCCAGTGACGGGGAAACCCGCGATATCTGTCCGGGTGACGTCTGGCACATGGAAGACAAGTCCGGCAAAGGCCACCATACGATGGTGACAAGCAAAGAAGACTTTGAATCCGTGATCATCCAATACGAATAGTCCGCCAGACAGGTACCACGAAAAGCAGAAATTGCATCCCGACGCCCTTCCCGCTAGCCATAGCGCAAAGGAGCTTTGCCAATGTCCCCAATTGATCCCGTTGCCCTGACTGCTGATCTGGTCCGCTGTCCCTCTGTCACACCGATCGAAGGTGGGGCTCTCGTGTTGCTGGAAGACGTACTGACCAGGGGTGGCTTTACTTGCACCCGTGTCGATCGTGGCGATACCTCTAACCTTTTTGCACGTTGGGGCAGGCAAGGCGCGAACAGGACCTTTGGTTTCAACGGCCACACCGATGTCGTCCCTTTAGGGGACGAGGCCGCATGGACCATGCCCCCTTTCGGAGCCGAGATTAAGGACGGGTATCTTTATGGACGCGGGTCTACGGACATGAAATCGGGTGTAGCTGCTTTTGCCGCTGCCGCGATAGATTTTGTGAACGAAACACCCCCCGACGGGGCAGTCGTGCTTGCAATCACAGGTGACGAAGAAGGCGATGCGCTCGACGGAACCATCGCCCTGCTTGACTGGATGCAAGCCAACAATGAAGCGATGACTGTCTGTCTTGTGGGCGAACCCACCTGCCCCGACGTGATGGGCGAAGCGATGAAAATCGGGCGTCGCGGATCAATGGCGGCGTTCTTTACCGTGACTGGCGTGCAAGGCCACGCCGCCTACCCGCACCGCGCAAAGAACCCGTTGCCCGCAATGGCGCGCCTGATGGATGTGTTGTCCAGCCGTGTGTTGGACAAGGGGACCGACCACTTCGACCCTTCGTCGCTTCAGGTGCTGACGATTGACACCGGCAATCCCGCCACGAACGTCATTCCTGCGCAGACCAAAGCGACCGTCAATATCCGTTTCAATGATATGCACAACAGCACCGACCTGACGGCATGGATGCAGCAAGAGGCCGATAAGGTCGCGGCCGAGTTTGGCGTCCAGATCGCAATGCGGGTCCGCGTTTCGGGTGAAAGCTTTGTAACCCCGCCGGGGCCATTGTCTGACCTGATTGCAACTGCAGTAGAGGCCGAGACGGGGCGCAAGCCAGAACTGTCCACATCCGGTGGCACCTCTGACGCACGGTTCGTCAAACACCACTGTCCGGTCGTCGAATTCGGGCTGGTCGGCAAGACAATGCATCAGGTCGATGAGCGGGTTTTGGTCGCGCAGATTGGGCAGCTCAAGACAATCTACAAACGCATTCTGAGCGACTACTTCGCAGCCACTTGATATCTTTCAATTTGGATGACGCCCACCGCATGGCATGCTAGGGCTGCGCCATGACACGCATACCTTCCAAATCCGAAATCCTCGCATGGATCGCCGAACACCCGACCAAAGCTGCCAAACGCGACATCGCGAAGGCCTTTGGTATCAAGGGTGCGGCCCGCATCGACCTTAAACGCCTGCTCAAGGAACTTGAGGAAGACGGCAAACTGACCAAGCGCCGCAGTTCGTACCGCGACGCAGAGGATTTGCCGCCAGTTTCCGTGCTGGAAATTATTGGCCCAGACGCAGACGGTGATTTGTTTGCCCGCCCGTTGGAATGGGGCGGCAAAGGTGCCGAGCCGCGCATCCTGATGCTGCTGCGCGACAGCGATCCGGCGCTTGGTGCAGGTGACCGCATTCTGGGCCGCGTGACGGCCGATCAAACCGAAGACCACAGCCACACGGGCCGCATGATCCGCCGGATCGATGCAAGTCCACAGCGGCTGCTGGGTGTGTTTCGTGCGGATTCCGAAGGTGGGCGTATTATGCCCGTCGAAAAAGGATCCGACAAACAATGGACCGTTGCGGCAGGCGCGACAGGCGGTGCGAAAGACGGTGAATTGGTCGAGGCCGAACAAGTCGGTTCCAAGGGCCGTTTGGGTCTGCCCAAGGCACGCATTGTGGCGCGTCTTGGTGATCCGACCGGACCACGTGCTGTGTCACTTATCGCGATCCACCAACACGGAATCCCCGATCATTTTCCCGATGATGTCATTGCAGAGGCCGAGGTGGCCAAACCTGCAGGACTTGGCAAACGCCTTGATCTGCGTGACCTGCCACTGGTCACGATCGACCCATGGGATGCCCGCGACCACGATGATGCCTGCTACGTCGAGGCCGATCCCGATCCCAAGAACGCTGGCGGCTTCATCATCTGGGTCGCGATCGCCGATGTGGCCCACTATGTGACGCCAAATTCAGCGCTGGATCACGAAGCGCGCAAGCGCGGCAATTCCACCTATTTCCCTGACCGCGTTGTTCCAATGTTGCCGGATCGACTGTCAGGCGATCTGTGTTCGTTGCACGAAGGCGTTGAACGCGCCTGCATTGCGGTTACGATGCGCATTGATGCAGGCGGCGAGAAAATCGACCACGCGTTTCATCGCGGTTTGATGAAATCTGTCGCGTCATTGAACTACGAAGAAGTCCAAGACGCTGTTGACGGGCAACCCAACGACAAAACCGCACCATTGCTGGATCATACCATTACGCCGCTTTACGCGGCCTATGCGGCCTTGGTAAAATCGCGCGCACGGCGACAACCGCTCGAGTTGGACCTGCCAGAACGGCAGATCATTCTTGACGACGCGGGCAAGGTCACATCGGTACAGTTCAAAGAACGCCTTGATGCCCACCGCCTGATCGAAGAATTCATGGTGCTGGCAAATGTCGCCGCCGCCGAGACGTTGATCGCGAAGAAATCACCGCTTTTGTTCCGCGTGCATGAAGAACCCAGCCCCGAAAAGCTGGATGCATTGCGCGAGGTGGCGATTGCGTCGGGATTGGTACTGGCAAAGGGTCAGGTTCTTAAGACCGCGCATCTGAACACCTTGCTAAAAGGCGCCGCTGGAACCGAGAACCACGAGCTGATCAACCTCGCCACACTGCGGTCGATGACCCAAGCCTATTATAACCCCGAAAACTTTGGTCACTTTGGACTGGCCCTGCTGGCCTATGCGCATTTCACGTCACCGATCCGGCGCTATTCCGACCTGATCGTACACCGCGCGCTTGTTTCCGCGCATGGATGGGGCAAAGACGGGCTTAGCCCATGGGATATCGAACATCTGCCAGAGACCGCCCAACTGATCAGCGATACCGAACGACGTTCCATGACCGCGGAACGCGACACCACAGACCGCTATCTGGCGGCATTTCTATCGGACCGGATTGGTGCCGAAATGGGTGGCCGGATCAGCGGTATCGCGAAATTCGGAGTGTTCGTAAAACTGGATGAGACCGGCGCAGATGCGATGATTCCGATCCGTACCCTAGGCCGCGAATATTTTCATTACGACGCCGAAAGCCAAACGCTTATGGGGTCCGATTCGGGGCTGGTCATCGGGCTGGGATTGCGGGGGACCGTCAAGCTGGCCGAGGCCGCGCCTGTTACAGGCGGCCTGATCGCCGAACTGATCGCTATTGATGACCGCATAGTGCCGCGCGGCCCGTCACGTGGACGCGGCAAACCGCCACGGCGCAAAGCAGGCTCTGCCAAGAAGAAAGCCGCAAAGACAGCCCGCAAGGTCAAGCGTCAACGCAAATAGCTACTCGAACGGCAACGGCGTACAAGGTCCACCTTGCATGCAACGGGTCAGGGCCTCTAGGACCGCCGGCGTCGGGTCTTCAAAGATCATCCCGCCACATGCACCCGCTTGCATCGTAACAGGCGGATCGCTGGCAGGAACGAAATAAATCGCATCAATCCCGCTGCGCGCAGACCCGCACCACGGGCCAGCGCAAGTGACTTGAAGCAAAACATTGCTGACGTAGGGCGTTGTAAACCCTGCCTTGGACAATCCTTTGCCCTCAAATCGGGCTGGGATCGGGTCAGGCGGTGCATTGTCTTCGAAACTGTTGGTGCCTTCTGGCAGCATGTTTTCATCAAAGGTCAGCCTGCCATATAGCACAAAGTAGCTGTCAGGTTCCGACGCAAGGCGTTGAAACGTCGCGACCGGATCAGGGCGCAGACAACTAAGGGCCTGCGCGTCCCCGCAAATCACCGCAAACAGTGTGGCAAGGATAAGGGGTTTCATTTCGATCCCGCCCTATAGCTTTGGTAAAAACTCGGCCAAGACCTGTTCGTATACCGCGCGTTTGAACGGCACGATACTATCGACCAGCTCACTTGGTGGCATCCATTTCCAGCTTGAGAATTCAGGGTGATCCGTTTCCAGGTCAATCTGATTATCGACGCCGTGAAAACGCATCAGATACCATTTCTGTTCCTGCCCGCGATACCGGCCTTTCCAGATATGCGGCACCAACTCGTGTGGAATGTCATAGCGGATCAACCCGCGTGTTTCGCCTTCAACGGTGACGAACTTGGCTGGGATGCTGGTTTCCTCCTGCAACTCGCGCAGCGCCGCAGAGCGGGTGCTTTCACCTTTGTCCACGCCACCTTGGGGCATCTGCCATGCGTCTGTGTCGCGGTCCTTGCGTTGCGCCACAAAAATATGACCGCGCGGATTGATCAGCATGACACCGACGCACGGACGATAGGGCAATTGGGCGATTTCTTCAGGAGTCATAAACAGGCCTTGGTGATTCATTGGGTGTACCTCTTGGTGTGGCCTGATTTAAGCCACAAGGTCCAGCGGTTATGCGATAACAAGCCGCGTTTCATGGCGTATGCGGGCCGCAATCCAGCGCAGGTGGTCGCGTCTGAACGCAATGCAGCCTGCGGTCGGACGGCCAGGGCCGCGCCATTGATGGATAAAAATCGCCGAACCGCGCCCCTTGACCGCATAGGGCCAATTCCAGTCGGTCAGGATGACCAGATCATACATCGGATCAGCGCGGCGCAGGCGTTCATGCCCAAAGTCGTGCGGCGCCCGCACCATCATGTTGTAGTCCTCGTCTTGAACATCATCCGACCACAGATCGTGCGGGCCGATCGGTAACGCCCAATCTGCAGGTCGCGCCATACGATCAGCGCGGTAGAGCATCCCCACAATACCGTGTGTGCCGCGTGGGGTGGCGCCGTCGCCCTCGACTTTGCGCTTGGCGAGACCACCGCGCCCGATTGTGCAGGGAAAGCGGCGGTTCATAAAGCGGACATGCGTAGGGGTTAGAACGAGGTCGGTTTGTTTCATAGCCGAGTGATAGCGCAAGGGCTACGAGGTGTCAGTAGAAGGAAACAGCAATCTATGCGTCAGGTGCGCCGCGCCCGCTTTTGACGGACCACCAGCCAAAGTTGCAGCACACAAAGGGATGTCACCAGTGCGGCGAGCGGCAACCATACCAAATTAGACTGCTCGAAAAAAACGCTACCGGAATCATCGTCAAAACAGCGGCCCAACTCGTTGAAACAATCCCGCCATTTG
>CBDTYC010000104.1:0-8486 GCA_965364495.1 uncultured Yoonia sp.
GTTCCTGCCCAACGGCGACATAATCATCCGTCGCACGCCCGACGCACCGGAATGGCAGCCAGATCCGGACACCGGCGAAATAGAGCTTTGATCATTTCGTGAATTTGACTGTGCCGGTCGCACCCATGGCACCCGCCAAAGCGGCAAAGCGTGCTTCGGCGACCTCGCCGTAGAGCGGTCGCGCCTGCTGCTTGAGGCGCAGCGTCAATTCACCCAGCTTTGGTTGCCATTTCAGTGTTCCGGGTTCTTCTTCAGCGGTCAGCCAAAGCATCGCGCCAAGGCGCATTGCCTTGCCCAAAATCTCTGCTTCTTTGATCTGGGCTTCGTCCAGCATGGCGAAAAGCGGTTCAAATCGCGAATTGTCGGTCTTGTTGGTGTAGCGGTTCATCAGCGCGAGCCCAAGTAACACGCGTTCATAGTGCTTCAGGCCGCCCAGATTGGCACGTGTGGCATTGTCGAATGTCACCTCTGCGCGGTAATCGGGATGCGCCCGCCAGCTCACGTCATGCAATAGGCAGGCGGCTTTGATGATGCGTTTGCGCTGCCAGTTGGCACGCGGAAACAGGGGCTCGACGAAATTGAACAAGATGCGGCCAAATCCGGGTAGACGTGCATCTTTTGCCTCGACAAAACGACATGCCTCAATCAACGGATCACGCTCGCGCAATTCGCGCGGCATCTGTTCATACAGCATACCTTCACGGATACCGTAGGAAGAAACTGCGACGTCTTTTGGTTTGAATGTGCGCACCAGTTCCTTAAGGACAATCGTCGCGAGAGGCACCAGCGACATCCGGCTATCCGAGATATTGCAGCGGCCGCGCAGGTCTTGCAGGTCGGATGTGCGGATGTAATCAGCCGTTTTGCTGATCTGTCGTGAAGACATGCGGTATTCATGCAGAACCGTCAGCGGATAATTGCGCCGTTCCATATCAACACGGGCAATCGCACGCCATGATCCACCCACCAGAAACAAGCGTTTGCCTGTTTCGTTGCCCATTTCATCATGCAGCCGCGCCATGATATCGCGCACATGTGCTTTGATGGCTTTCTTGCTGCCCTTGATTTCGCGTAGTTTGAGCGGGCCAAGGGCAGATGTCAGTCTGCGTCCAACACGACCATCGGCAAGATCGGCCAGTTCCATCGACGAGCCCCCGATATCACACACAAGACCGTAACTGCCCGGCCAGCCAAGCAGGACGCCTTGCGCGGATAAACGTGCTTCTTCCTGCCCGTCGATAATCCAGATCTTGATGCCCGTTTCGCGCAAGACTTCTTCGCGGAAATCGGCCCCGTCAGAGGCTTCGCGCACCGCAGCGGTCGCAACAGCGGTAAGCGTTGGTATCCCCATACCTTCGGCAAGTGCCGCAAAACGGCGGATAGCAGAAATCGCGCGGACGCGTCCTTCGGGGTTCAGATGTCCGGTTTGTGTCAGTCCCGCGCCCAAGGCGCACATGATTTTTTCATTGTAGAAATAAGCTGGCGATCGTGCGGCACCGTCGAAAACAACCAAGCGTACGGAGTTCGATCCAACATCAACCACGCCAACACGCGACAATCCTTTGGCTGCGGCATCTTCGAACAAAGGACGGCCAAACGGGCCCCAATCGATTGCTTCGGCATCTTGGATTTGTGTCATGTAGCTTTCCGGTCGTCATACCCCTGAAGGGTATCAATCAATCGTCATCATGCGTCAACTGTGGTACGTCCGATGCGCCCGCAGATCAGAGCCCTGACAGCGACGGCTACTCCATGAAAAAGCGGTGGCAATTGAATGCGAAACCGCCTTCTTCGATCTTTGCACGGGCAAAGCTTCCGTCAGCGGCCATAACCCAGCTTTGTGCCACATCGGCCATATTGGCAGCCATGATCTGACTGACGATCTGTGCCTTGACTGTCGGGTTTTTGATTTCGACCAGCGTTTCAACGCGTCGTTTGAGGTTCCGCCCCATCCAGTCCGCCGAACTCATGTAGACCTTTGCTTTTTTCGAAGGCAGGGCGTGGCCGTTGCCAAAACAAACGATGCGGGAATGTTCCAGAAAGCGGCCGACAATGGATTTGACGCGGATGTTTTCGGACAGGCCCTTTACGCCGGGTCTTAATCCACAAATTCCGCGGACGACCAGACTGATCCTCACGCCTGCTTGGCTGGCTGCGTAAAGTGCGTCGATCACGTCACTGTCGATCAACGAATTCATCTTTGCCCAGATCATCGCCGGTTTGCCCGCCTGCGCATTTTCTGCCTCTGACGCGATCCGGTCAAGCAAGGTCTGCTTTAGGTTCATAGGGGAAATCGCAAGGTTCTTCAGCCCATCAGGTTGTGCATAGCCGGACAGATAGTTGAAGACTTTCGTCGCATCCCGCCCAAGGTCGGTGTCACAGGTGAAAAGGCTTAGATCAGTGTAGATGCGCGCAGTGATCGGGTGGTAATTGCCGGTGCCAAAGTGGGTGTAGGTCACCAGTTTGTCGCCTTCGCGGCGCACCACGGTGCTGATCTTGGCGTGGGTTTTGTACTGCAAGAACCCGTAAACTACATGCGCGCCCGCACGTTCCAGCCGCCGTGATTGCCGGATGTTGGCCGCTTCGTCAAAGCGTGCTTTCAGTTCGACCAAGGCCGTGACGGATTTACCGTCTTCGGCCGCCTCGCAAAGCGCTTCGACGATGGGCGAGCGCTTGGACGTCCGATAGAGCGTTTGTTTGATCGCTACGACATCGGGATCACGTGCCGCTTGGGTCAGGAACCGCACCACCATGTCGAAAGTTTCATACGGGTGATGAAGCAGCATGTCTTTCTGACGGATCGCGGCAAACATATCGCCTTCGGTGTCCTGCACGCGTTCAGGGACGCGCGGCACAAACGGCGGCCACAGCAGGTCAGGACGGCTATCGAGGACAAGCTCGCCGAGGTCGGCAATGCCGATCAAGCCATCCACTTCGATGACGGTTTCCTCGGTGACGTGCAATTCCGACATGATCAGGGTTTTTAGTGCATTTGGCGCGCCAGCAGAAAGCTTGAGCCGCACCACTTCGCCGCGGCGACGACGCTTGAGCGCCGTTTCAAACTCGCGAACCAGATCTTCGGCTTCGTCCTCGAGTTCCAAATCACTGTTGCGCAATACTTTGAACGCGCAGGTGCCCTTGATTTTGTAACCCGGAAACAGCCGCGAGATATGTAACAGCAGCAGTTCTTCCAATGGCAGAAACCGGTGTCCGGTTTCAGCGGGCAAAGATACGAAACGATCGATTTGCGCCGGGACCGGCAGCAGCGACCGCAATTGACGTTTGTCGCTGGGGCGTTCCAGTTGCAGCGCCAACGCAAAGCCTTCGTTGGGTAGAAACGGAAACGGGTGCGCGGGATCAATGGCAAGCGGGGACAGAACCGGAAAGACTTGTTCAATAAACACATCTTCCAGATACGTGATATCCTCTTCACTTAGATCCGCACGCGTCAGGATGTGAATGTCCTGTGCAGCCATTTCAGTTTGCAGGTCGGTAAAGACAGTCTGCTGGCGGGCCATTAGCGCTCTGGCGTCTTCGTCGATGACGAGCAGTTGTTCGGCTGGCGTCAGTCCGTCAAGGCCCGGGGTGCTATTGCCTTCGTTTGACAGCTCCCGCAGGCCGGCAACGCGTACGGTATAGAATTCGTCAAGGTTCGTCGCGGAGATTGACAAAAACCGCAGGCGTTCAAGAAGTGGCACGCGCGGGTTTTCGGCTTCTTCCAGCACGCGCCAGTTAAAGCTGAGCCAGCTCAGTTCGCGATTGACGAAACGTGCCGGGGATTCAAGGTCAACATCCAGCTTTGTCGGTGCCGGATAGTCCCCTTCAAGGAAATCTGCGTTGTTCATAATGCCTATTTGCGCCGCCTTTGTTGCGGTTTTGTGACAAGTATCGCGAGGTCAGGCATGCTTGTCCAGCAGGTCTGCTGCAAGCGCTTTGTTGATCTTGCGGCCTTGGGCAAGGGCTGCTGCATCCAGTTGCGCCACAATGTCGGCTGCGGCTGCAAATGACCGTTCAATTCGTGTTGCGAGAAACTGAACCAGCGCAGGTTTAGGACTGATCTGGCGATCCGCAAACAGTTTCATGATTAGCGCAGACAACAGCGCATCATCAGGATTCGCGATTTCGGCAACGGTTGCCGCCTGCATCCGACTGGCCAGATCTGGCAGGGCGATGGGCCAGCGAACCGGCGGGGTTTCCGCCGTCATCAACAGAAAACCACCGGCGGCGCGCAGATTGTTGTGCAGGTGAAATACCGCTTCTTCCGAGGCACGGGGCAAATGCTCCATGTCTTCGATGATGATGGCGAGCGATTGAGTGCGAAACCCGGCTGGAATGTCGGTCGCGTTCAATAGCAGGGCGTCCGATCGCGTCCGGAAAATTCTAGCTAGATGGCTTTTGCCTGCGCCGGACGGGCCGATGAGAACCATTTTACCTTCCGGCCATGAGTCAGGCGTGCTGAGCATGGCAAATGCCTGAGCGTTGGCTTGTGAAACGAAAAAGTCATCAGGCCCCAGCGCAACCCCCGTCGGCCAGTCAAATGCAAGTTGATCTGCCATATTAGCTGTCCTTCGACTTGCCGCGATAAAGCAAACTGCCCTTGTATTGTCCCAGGCCCCAGCGGGTCAGAACACCGATCATTGCCGCAATCGGCACGGCAACCAGCATCCCGACAAATCCAAAGAGCGAGCCAAAGACTGACAAGGCGAAAAGCAACCAGACCGGATGCAAACCTACGGAACCGCCGACCAGCTTGGGGGTCAGGACGTTGCCCTCAAGGAACTGGCCGAACGCGAAGATCCCGCCAATAATTCCGATCCGCAGCCAGTTGGTGGCGTATGTGACCGTATCGCCATCAACAACTTCGACAGAGCCCCAGAACTGGAACAGCGCAAGGCCAACCGCAAGTGCGCCGCCGACCAAAGCGCCCACGTATGGAATGAAGGTAATTAACCCTGCTATGAAGCCAACAATCAGGCCAAAGTTCAGCCCTGCAATCATCAGAGCTACCGCGTAATAGGTGCCCAGAATCAGGCAAACCGTTCCTTGCCCACGAATGAACGATGCCAAGGTCGCATCAATATCGCGGGCCAACATCCGCACCGTTTCGACATGGTCCCGCGGCAGCATATCGTCGATTTTGGCTGTCATCTTGTCCCAATCCAGCAGCATGTAGAATGCCACCACTGGGACAATGATCAACAAAACAAGGATGTTGATCAGCCCGAGTGCGGACGACAGAACACCATTCAAGAATTCCCCGCCTTTCGATTGGATCGTTTCGCCGCTCGCCAGCAATTGCTGGCGAACCGTGCTTTCGGAATCCATCAATTGCGGAAACCGATCAGTCAGGCCAGCTTGCAGGCGGCCGAACAGCTCTGGCGCGGCTTCGATCAACGCGGAGGTTTGCTGGATCAGGGTCGGGATAACCAGCAAGATCAAAAGCACAAAGACAAGGATCGTCACCAGCGTAATGATCGCGACTGATGCCGTGCGCGAACAGCCTATGCGTTCCAACCGGTCCGCGATCGGATCAAGACAGTATGCGATCGCACCACCGAGCACAAAAGGAAGAATGACATCGCCCAAGAACCACAAGACCACCAGAAAGACGGTCGTTGCGATGCCCCAGTATTTTGCTTGTTGACTGATCGGAAGTGCCATGGAAATCCCGTGTTTGCTTAGGAAATAGATGCGCCATGGCGCGACGCGGCGCAAGGGCAGGGCGCAATAAATAGCGCAACTGTTGGCCCGACAGTGCTTGCGGGGTCCACTTGCGCAGATTACACCGCTTTCTAACAAATTAAGATAAAGGTCAAAAAAATGCGCCTCAGCCGCTATTTCCTTCCTGTTCTCAAAGAAACGCCTCGCGAGGCGCAGATTGTCAGCCATCGCTACATGTTGCAGGCTGGTATGATCAAACAGGCATCTGCCGGAATTTACTCGTGGCTGCCGCTGGGCTTCAAAGTCCTGCGCAAGATCGAAAACATTGTGCACGAGGAACAGGCGCGCGCAGGGCATATTGCTATCCAGATGCCCACAATCCAGTCGGCTGATCTGTGGCGCGAAAGCGGGCGCTATGATGCATACGGCGAAGAAATGCTGCGCATCAAGGACCGCGGCGGGCGCGAGATGCTGTTTACCCCGACCGCAGAAGAACTGGTCACCGACATCTTTCGTGCCCACGTGACCAGCTATAAAGACCTTCCACTGACGCTTTATCAGATCCAGTGGAAATTCCGTGACGAAGTCCGCCCGCGCTTTGGTGTCATGCGGGGCCGCGAATTCTATATGAAAGACGGCTATAACTTCGACCTGACCAAAGAGGACGCGCTGCACGCCTACAATCGCCACCTCGTCAGCTATTTGCGCACGTACGAACGTCTGGGATTGCAGGCGATCCCGATGCGCGCGGATAGTGGCCCGATTGGTGGTGACGATACGCACGAATTCCTCGTGTTGGCCGAAACCGGCGAATCTGAAGTGTTCTATGACAGCGAAATCACGGATCTGAAGTTTGGCGACCGTGAAATTGACTATAACGACAAAGCCGCTTGTGCTGCCGTGCTGGATGAATTCACCAGCCGCTATGCGCGGACCGACGAAACCCACGACGCGGCACTTTTCGACGCGATCCCCGAGGCGCGCAAGCGCACAGCGCGTGGCATCGAAGTTGGTCAGATTTTCTACTTTGGCACCAAATACTCCGAAGCAATGGGTGCGCTGGTCGACGACGGTCAAGGTGGCAAAGTCCCTGTCCACATGGGCAGCCATGGTATCGGCGTATCGCGCTTGCTTGGCGCGATCATCGAGGCCAGCCATGACGACAAAGGTATCATCTGGCCCGAGGGCGTTACGCCGTTCCACTGCGGCATTCTAAACATGCGCTCTGGCGACGAGGCTGCTGATGCCGCTTGCGAAGCACTTTATGCATCATTGACCGCGCTGGGCCTCGAGCCGCTTTACGATGATCGTGACGAGCGTGCAGGCGCAAAGTTTGGCACTATGGATATGATCGGGTTGCCTTGGCGGATCACGGTCGGTCCACGCGGCCTGAAAAACGGTGTGGTCGAATTGACCTGCCGCCGGACAGGGGCGAGCGAAGAACTGCCGCCCGAAGAGGCTGTCGCGCGTATCGCGAAAATCTATGAAGGCATCGCATGAGCCTGACCGAAGTTGATTGGTCCCTGATCCCGCAGCCAAGTGATGACGGGAAAGCAGATCATCTGGTTGGCCAAACGCTGCCTGATGTCAGCTTGGCTACGACGGCGGGTTCCGACGTGAACATGAGCAGCTTCATCGGATGGGCTGTTATTTATGTCTACCCGATGACGGGCCGTCCGGATCGTGATTTGCCAGAGGGCTGGAACACTATCCCCGGAGCGCGTGGGTGTACCCCGCAATCTTGCGCATTCCGCGATCATTTTGCAGAGCTTCAGACATTGGGCGTTACGCATCTTTTTGGTCTTTCGACGCAAAATCGTGACTATCAGGTCGAAGCAGCGCATCGCCTTCATCTTCCGTTTCCGCTGTTGTCGGACGCGGATCAGACCTTTGGCAAAGCGTTGGGTTTGCCCGGCATGGAGGTTGAAGGCCAGTATCTGCACAAGCGGTTGACGATGATTGCCAAAGACGGTGTGATCGCCAAAGTCTTTTATCCGGTATTCCCGCCTGACCAAGACGCTGACAATGTTATCGCGTGGTTGCGCGCAAATACCTAACGGCGGCAACCTGATCGACCGCTTGACCATTGCCCCACCGCGCCCCACGTTGCGCCGTAACTGATGCAGGAGCAGACATGGCCTTGGTGAATAGCACAAAGCCCTTCGCAAAATTCGAATGGATGATCGCGTGGCGCTATATCCGCGCCAAGCGCGCCGAAGGTGGCGTCAGCGTCATGACGTGGATCAGCTTGATTGGCGTGACTTTGGCCGTATTCGCCTTGATTGCCACGCTGGCAGTGCGGTCCGGTTTCCGGGCAGAGTTTATTGACACAATCGCGGGCGCCAATGCGCATGTCACTGTCGTGCAGCCACGCGGTGTGATCGCAGATTTCGAAGAAACAGCAGAACGCATCCGCGCTGTCGACGGCGTAAGCTCCGTAGCCCCCTTGATCCGTGGTCAGGCGATGGCCTCTGGCTCGGGTCGCATTGGGTTAGCGGATATTTATGGCATCCGGTTGGATGACCTCAAAGCCTCGGACGCAATCGTGCAAAGCGAACGCACGGTGGGAAATATCGAAGATCTGCCAAAAGGTATCGCGATTGGTTCGGCACTTGCGTCCAACCTTGGGCTAGGGATCGGTGACAGGATCGAACTGACCACCCGGTCTGGCGCCGCGACCCCTATGGGGCAATCGACGCGCCGCAACGCTTATGAGGTGGTCTATATCTTCTCGACGGGCCGGTGTCAGATCGACGAGGTGCGCGTCTATCTGCCCTTTGACGTGGCCCAGCTGGTCCTGAACCGCGACGGTGTTGCGGACGAAC
>CBDTYC010000105.1:0-8433 GCA_965364495.1 uncultured Yoonia sp.
GCCGCCATTCAGGCCGGTGTTCTGCAAGGCGACGTCAAAGACGTGGTCCTGCTGGACGTCACACCATTGTCCTTGGGTATCGAAACCCTTGGCGGCGTGTTCACACGTCTGATCGACCGTAACACGACGATCCCGACGAAAAAGTCTCAGGTCTTCTCGACCGCCGAAGACAACCAGAACGCTGTGACACTGCGCGTGTTCCAGGGTGAGCGTGAAATGGCCGCAGACAACAAGATGCTGGGCCAGTTCAACCTTGAGAACATCCCGCCAGCGCCACGTGGTCTGCCACAAATCGAAGTCACCTTTGACATCGACGCGAACGGCATCGTCGAAGTTGGCGCCAAAGACAAAGGCACCGGCAAAGAGCAGAAGATCACGATCCAAGCCTCTGGCGGTTTGTCCGACGAGGACATCGAAGCAATGGTCAAGGACGCCGAAGCCAACGCAGAGTCCGACAAAGAGCGTCGCGAACTTGTGGATGCGAAAAACCAGGCAGAGGGCCTAATCCACTCGACTGAAAAGTCGATGGAAGAGCACGCTGACAAGGTCGACCCAACCACGATCGAAGCGATCGAACTGGCAATTGCCGCGCTTAAGGATGATCTGGAAACTGAGAATGCCGACAAGATCAAGTCCGGTGTTCAAAACGTCACAGAAGCAGCCATGAAGCTGGGTGAGGCGATCTACAAAGCCAGCCAAGAAGAGGCCGGCGAAGCAGAACCAGACACACCTGGTGCAGATGAAGATATCCTTGATGCGGATTTCGAAGATCTGGGCGACGAAAAGCGTGACAACTAAGGTTTCGCGAATTTGATAATTGACCGGCCCGATAAAAGGGCCGGTCTTTTGTCATTCCCGGGGGGAAATCATAATGGCAAAACGTGATTACTACGACATACTTGGTGTCGCCAAAGGTGCGGATGCGGCCACGATCAAGAAGGGCTATCGCCAGAAGGCGAAAGAACTTCACCCTGATCGGAACTCGGGCAATCCCGATGCAGAAGCACAGTTCAAAGAAGCAAACGAAGCCTACGAAGTTCTCAAGGACGAGAACAAGAAGGCCGCGTATGACCGCTATGGTCATGCCGCATTTGAAAACGGCATGGGCGGCGGCGGCCAGCGCGGCGGGCAAGGTGACTTTGGCAGTGCATTCTCTGATGTCTTCGACGATCTGTTTGGCGGCTTCATGGGCGGACGTGGCTGCGGTGGACGGCGCAGTACATCCCGGCGCGGCAATGACTTGCGCTATAACCTGCGCATAAACCTCGAAGACGCATTTGCAGGTATGCAAAAAACGGTCACAGTCCCGACGGCTGTTAGCTGTGGATCATGCAAAGGAACCGGCGCAGAGGGTGGATCAGAACCACAGACCTGCCCGACATGCTCTGGCATGGGAAAAGTGCGCGCGCAGCAGGGCTTTTTCACGGTAGAACGGACCTGTCCAACGTGTTCAGGCATGGGTCAGACGATCAAGAACCCTTGCACAACCTGTCACGGACAAGGCCGCGTCGAGAAAGAGAAATCATTGTCGGTCAACATCCCAGCGGGTGTTGAAACCGGCACACGCATACGCTTGGCTGGCGAAGGCGAAGCCGGCATGCGCGGCGGGCCAACTGGCGACCTCTACATCTTCATCGAGGTGAACACACACGCCTTGTTCGAACGCGAAGCGAGCAACTTGTTCTGCCGTGTTCCGGTGTCCATCGCGACCGCAGCATTGGGTGGGGAAATCGAAGTGCCTACCATCGACGGCGGACGTAGCCGCGTGAAGGTACCCGAAGGATCACAGTCCGGACGCCAGATGCGCCTGCGCGGCAAGGGTATGCCCGCGTTACGCGGCGCAAGTGTTGGTGACATGTTCATTGAGCTGGCGGTTGAAACGCCCGTGAAACTGACAACCCGCCAGCGCGAGATCTTGAAAGAGTTTGACCAGCTTAGCGAAGAAAACAATCCGCAAGGATCCAGCTTTTTCGCCTCTGTCAAAAGCTTTTGGGACTCGATGAAGGGTTAGCGTTAACCACGCAGTAAGGATTGCTTCGGCATACTGGGCTATGACCCAATTTGCCGAAGCACCCCACCTATTTGCACATCTTGATGACGTGACAGAGGTCGCCCCCTTGGAAAAAGGACGGTTGCCTTCCTATATGCGCGACCATCGAAAACGCTTGCGCACCCGCTTTGTCGAAGGCGGCGCACAGGCCGTCCCTGACTATGAGTTGTTGGAATTGGTCTTGTTCCGGGCGCTGCCCCGACAGGACGTCAAACCACTTGCGCGGCTTTTGATCGACACCTTCGGGGACTTCAACAGGGTGCTGTCCGCCAACCTTCAAGACCTGCAAACTGTCGACGGTGTCGGCGAGGCTGTCGCGGTCGAACTCAAGATCGTTGAGGCCGCGGCGCACCGCCTTTCGCGGGCAAAGGTCATGCAACGGCATGTCGTGTCGAGCTGGGACGCGCTGCTGGATTATTGCCACACGACAATGGCCCACCGCAGCACCGAACAATTCCGCATTCTTTTTCTGGATACAAAAAACGTCGTGATCGCGGACGAAGAACAGGCCCAAGGCACGGTCGATCACGTCCCCGTCTATCCACGAGAGGTCGTCAAAAGGGCCCTGCAGTTGAATGCCAGCGCACTGATTCTGGTCCACAACCACCCGTCAGGCGATCCTACACCATCGCAGGCTGACATTCAGATGACCCGACAGATCAACACGGCCGCCAACGCGCTGGGCGTGACAGTCCATGACCACCTGATCATTGGGAAATCATGCGAGCTCAGCTTCCGCGCCAGCGGTTTATTGGACGATACCGCCTAGCGCCCTAGATTGGGCGGCCGTGGCAATGCTTGAACTTCTTGCCGGACCCGCACGGGCAAAGATCGTTGCGCCCCGGATTGCCCCACGTTGTCTGATCGTTTTCATCAAACCCCGCACGTGCGTCGGGGTTTGCTTCGGATGCAGGCGCTGCAGCAGCTGCGGCCGCAGCTTGCGCTGCCGCCTGCTGTTGACGTAATTGCGCAACCATCTGTTCCTGCTCTTCTTTTGACATCGGGCGGATCTGTGAAAGCTTCTTGGTCACGTCCGTGCGTAGGCCATCCAGCATGCTTTCAAACAGCTGGAAACCCTCTGTCTTATATTCATTCAACGGATCACGCTGTGCATAGCCACGGAAACCGACAACCTGACGCAGGTGTTCCAGCGTCAACAGATGCTCGCGCCATTTTGCATCGATGGTCTGCAACAATAGCTGCTTTTCAACATTGCGCATGGTTTCATCGCCGAAAGCTTCGGTCTTTTCAGCCATGTACTTGTCAGCCGCATCCTCGAGCCGATCGCGGATGCTATCATCGTCAACACCCTCTTCGTTGGCCCAATCGATCACTGGCACATCAAGTCCCAGCTGTTCGATAGTCGCAGCATATAGACCTTCTGTATCCCATTGATCTGCATATGTTTTTGGCGGCATATACTGGTCAACAATGTCGTCGATCACCTGATCGCGCATGTCTTTGGTCACCTCGGACAAATCCTTGGCTTCCATGATGTCGCGGCGCTGTGAGAAGATCACCTTGCGCTGGTCATTCATCACGTCATCAAACTTCAACAACTGTTTGCGAATATCAAAGTTGCGGCCTTCCACTTTGGCCTGCGCACGTTCCAGCGACTTGTTTACCCATGGGTGCACAATCGCTTCGCCGTCTTTCATGCCAAGGCCGGACAGCACTTTTTCCAGCCGCTCGGAGCCGAAAATACGCATCAGATCGTCTTCAAGCGACAAAAAGAATGCAGATCGGCCAGGGTCACCCTGACGGCCGGAACGACCACGCAACTGGTTGTCGATCCGACGGCTTTCGTGGCGTTCCGTCGCAAGGACGAACAAGCCGCCAGCCGCGATCACTTTTTCTTTTTCGTCCGCAACCTCTGCCTCGATCTTTTCGCGCAGCGCCTCTGGATCAGCCTCTGGGTCAGCGGCGATTGCTTGAAGAACGCGCATATCAACGTTGCCGCCAAGCTGAATATCAGTACCGCGGCCCGCCATGTTGGTGGCGATTGTCACTGCGTTCAATTTGCCCGCGTCGGCCACAATCTGGGCCTCTTGCTCGTGTTGACGGGCGTTCAGGACGTTAAAGGTAATCCCTTCGGCCTTTAGCAATTCGGCCAGTTGTTCGGACTTTTCAATCGAGGTTGTCCCAACAAGGATCGGTTGGCCCGTTTCGTGGGCTTTCTTGATCTCTGTCACGATGCCTTCGAATTTCTCGCGGGCGGTGCGGTAAACTTGATCGTCTTCGTCAACACGCGCGATCGGGCGGTTTGTGGGCACTTCGACAACACCAAGGTTGTAGATCTCAAGGAATTCTTCGGCTTCCGTCGCAGCAGTACCCGTCATGCCGCCGAGTTTGTCATATAGGCGGAAGTAGTTCTGGAATGTCACCGAGGCCAGCGTCACGTTCTCTGGCTTGATCGAACAGCCTTCTTTCGCCTCGATTGCCTGATGCAGACCATCCGACAAACGGCGGCCAGCCATCATACGGCCGGTAAATTCGTCAATCAGGACAACCTCGTTGTCGCGCACGATGTAATCTTTGTCTTTTGTAAACAGCTTGTGCGCGCGCAAGGCCTGGTTCACGTGATGAACCAAAGTTGCGCTTTCTGGATCATAAAGTGTCTGACCTTCAGGCAACAGACCAGAGGCCGTCAGATGGCTCTCTATGAAATCGTTGCCTTCGTCTGTGAATGTCACCTGACGGGTTTTTTCATCAAGGCTAAAGTGTTCATCGGCGATGCCCGGCACGATCTTGTCGATGGTGGCGTACATTTCGCTGCGGTCTTGCGCGGGGCCGGAAATGATCAATGGTGTCCGCGCTTCGTCAATCAGGATGCTGTCAACTTCGTCCACGATCGCAAAGTTATGGTTGCGCTGGAACATCTGTTCCAATTCGGACTTCATGTTGTCGCGCAGATAATCAAAGCCCAATTCGTTATTCGTGGCGTAGGTGACGTCACAAGCATAGGCTGCTTTCTTTTCCGCTTCGGGCTGCTGGGGATAAATCACACCGGTCGTCAGACCCAATGCGCCATAGACCTTGCTCATCCATTCTGCGTCGCGTTTGGCAAGATAGTCGTTCACAGTGACGATATGAACGCCTTTCCCCGTAAGTGCATTCAGATAGGCGGGGAAGGTCGCAACAAGCGTCTTGCCTTCACCTGTCTTCATCTCGGCGATGTTGCCCTGATGTAGAAAAATGCCGCCCATTAACTGCGTATCAAAAGCACGCAAGCCCAAGGCGCGTCTGGCTGCCTCGCGACAGTTTGCAAAGGCTTCGGGCAACAAGGCATCAAGGCTTTCGCCACCCATCGCGCGTTCAGCCAGCGCTTGTGTCTTTTCTTTGATGGCCTCGTCGGTCATCGCCTCGAACTCTGGCTCAAGCGCATTGATCTGCGCAACCAAAGGAAGCGCCGCTTTGACTTTGCGGTCGTTCGCAGTGCCAAACACCTTTTTGGCAATCGTTCCGAAACCCAGCATATTTTCTCCGGTGGCGCGCGCTGCACCTGTCTGACGTCAATTTAAGAGGAGGTCGCTTGTAGGCCCGTGTCAGGCCACTTAGAAAGGGCCAAGGTTACGCTACTTTTTGGGCCCCTCGAGGCATTCAATGGATGTAAGGGGCCGCCTCTACAGTGTCAACGCCGCGGGCATTCGTGGCTTATCAAGGGATCGTTTAATGCTGAAACATGTTACTTTTTTGGGGGCAAGCGCCTTTGCCATATCCATGTCGACCGGGGTATCTGCCCAAGACGTGACAGCCGCCACTGTTGTCGCCAAAGTCGGCGATACGGAAATCACGATGGGCGAGGTCATTATTGCCCGTGCGGCCCTACCGCAGCAGTACGCGCAGTTTCCCAATGAGGTCCTTTTCGACGGTTTGGTCGATCAGCTAATTCAGCAGCAGCTTTTGGCAGATGCATTGGGTGAAACGCCCGATCGCATCACTTATACACTCGCAAATGAACTACGCGCGCTTCGGGCTGCGGATGTTGTGACACAGATCGCAGAAACGGCAATTACCGAAGCGGACATTCAAGCCGCCTATGATGCCCGGTTTGTCGATGCAGAAGAACTACAGGAATTCCGCGCCTCACACCTGCTGGTCGAAACGCAAGAAGATGCCGCAGCCGCAAAAGCCCGCATTGACGATGGTCAAGCCTTTGCAGACGTGGCACGCGACGTGTCCACAGGTCCAACAGGCCCGAACGGAGGTGATTTGGGATGGTTTGGCGCTGGCGCAATGGTGCCAGAATTCGAGAACCAGATTACCGCGCTGGACGTAGGCGGGGTTAGCGAACCCTTCGAGACCCAATTCGGCTGGCATGTTGCCACTTTGGTCGAAACCCGTGTGCAGCCGCGTCCAACACTGGAGGAACTGCGCCGCGAACTGACCGGTGAATTGCAGGAAGCGGCAATTACCGCTCGCCTTGATGAACTGGCAGCGGCACAAACAATCGTCGAGCCAGAAGAAGGTCAATTTGACCCTAATCTGATCGATAACGTCGCCCTTTTGGAGTAATGCACATGACTGTTTCACCACTTGCCCCCGCGAACTTTCCTGAACTGCCAGAGATTGCAGGCGTCACGTTTGCCGCCGCCGCCGCTGGTGTGAAATACAAGAACCGTGTCGATGTCATGCTGGCATTGCTCGCACCCGGTACCGCGATGGCTGGCGTTTTTACACGCTCTGCCACACGGTCAGCGCCCGTTCTGGATTGCCAAAGCAAACTTGGCCACGACGCCAGTGGACCTGCAGCAATCCTTGTAAACTCTGGCAATTCGAATGCCTTCACAGGTGGGCGTGGCACGGAATCGGTGCTGGCACTGACAGCTAGCGTCGCGGCCCAGACAGGTGTCGCACAAGAACGGGTATTTACGGCATCAACCGGGGTCATCGGTGAACCACTGCCCCACGACCGGATCGAGGCAAAGATTGCCGAACTTCACGCGAACCAGTCAGGCACAGCGATGGAATCCGCCGCACGTGCAATCATGACAACAGATACTTTCCCAAAGGGCGCGACCAAAACAATCGATCTAGACGGCAAGCAAGTCAAGATTGCGGGAATCGCCAAGGGCTCTGGCATGATCGCGCCGGATATGGCGACAATGCTGGTTTACATCTTCACCGACGCATTGATTGGTCAGGCAGATTTGCAGGCATTGGTGTCAAAGCTGAACGCCAAGACGTTCAACTGCATTACCGTAGACAGCGACACGTCGACGTCCGATTCCCTGATGATGGCAGCGACGGGCGCTTCTGGAGTTGACGTCACAGGCAACACGGTATTCGAGGCCGCGTTGTCAGATATCATGCACGACCTTGCTCATCAGGTCGTTCGCGATGGTGAAGGTGCGACAAAATTCGTGACCGTCACCGTAGAAGGCGCCAAGGACGACGAAGATGCGCACCGCGTGGCGCTGTCGATTGCAAATTCGCCCTTGGTTAAGACTGCAATTGCAGGCGAAGACGCGAACTGGGGACGGGTCGTCATGGCCGTTGGCAAGTCCGGTGCCGCCGCTGACCGCGACCGGTTAAGCATTCGGTTCGGCGATATTACAGTGGCCGAAAACGGTTGGCGTGCCCCGAGTTACTCTGAGGCTGCAACCAGTGCGTACATGAAAAACCCCGAACTCGAGATCGGCGTTGATCTTGGGATCGGGGATGGCAAAAGCACCGTTTGGACCTGCGATCTGACCCATGGATACATCAGCATCAACGCAGATTACCGGTCGTGAAAACCGTTCTGGTTTCGGCAGTTGCCCTGATTGACCCTGACGGGCGCGTGCTTTTGGCACAGCGCCCCGAGGGGAAATCCATGGCTGGGCTATGGGAATTTCCTGGCGGCAAAGTCGAATCCGGCGAAACCCCTGAAATTGCCCTGATCCGCGAATTGCAGGAGGAATTGGGCATCGATACATGGGCGTCCTGCCTTGCACCACTTACCTTCGCAAGCCACACCTACGACGATTTCCACCTGCTTATGCCCTTATTTGCATGCCGAAAATGGCAAGGAACCCCACAATCGCGCGAGAACCAATCCCTGAAATGGGTGCGGCCGAATGAATTGCGGAATTATCCAATGCCAGCAGCTGATGTCCCATTGATCCCGATTTTGCGGGATTGGCTCTGATTTCACCTACAAACCTGCCTCTTCGCTGGATTGATGCAGACGCATATGTGTCCCGCAAAAAGCTCTTGGTTTCATAGAGCAGGCAACTATCCCGCTAACGAAAAAGGGCGGCCCATCAGGACCGCCCCATTATCCTTGCTAAAACCTGTGCTTTACAGGTTCCGTTCGATCTCTTCGCGCTCGAAGATTTCGATTACATCGTTCGGACGGATATCTTCGTAGTTCTCGAAAGCCATACCACATTCCTGACCCG
>CBDTYC010000106.1:0-8395 GCA_965364495.1 uncultured Yoonia sp.
GACAAGTGCTTCATCCCCCCGGGTCCGCAGCACTTCCTGCCCGGTCCGCTCATTTGTGGCATCCGCCAGGATAGCAGGCAAATCTCCGACCAACTTGCCTGACAGTAGTCCCGCCTGCCCAATAGTGTTGCGAATGGCGGTCATATCGCGCGGGCCACCACGATCCAGCGCCAGACGTGACAATGCGCGGTCCAAATCATGTACGCCACGCAAAGCGTCGCGCAGATCTTCGGTCAGTCGGGAAGACTCTACAAGGAATTGCACTGCCTCTTGCCGCGCCGCAATCACTTTGCCCGTGCAGGACGGCGAGGCCAACCGTCGCTCCAGTAAACGCGCACCGCCCGATGTGACCGTTCGATCAATCGTATGCAGCAGCGACCCCTGCCGCCCGCCATTCATGGCATGCGTCAATTCCAATGAGCGCCGTGTCGCCGCGTCGATTTGCATCACCACAGACTGGACTTCTTGTACCGGCGGGCGCAGCAAAGGCAGATTTCCGCGCTGCGTGATCTCCAGGTATTCCGCGACAGCAGACATCGCGGCGATTTCTGCGCGGTTGAATTCACCAAACGCATCAAGAGAGCCGACCTTATACAACCCGCAAAGGCGCTTACTGCCCGCGGTGCTATCAAAGGCAGAAGCGCCGAGCGTCGTTAGTACGGCACCTGAATCAGAGACTATTCCAGCCCAATCCGCCTCTGCACCGTCGGCGACAATCACCTCGCGCGGGGTCAATCTGGCCAGTTCCGGACCAAGCTGCGCACCTTTGCAGGGCATGACGTGGAACGCACCGGTCGAAATATCGACCCACGCCAATGCGCCCTCGTTGCGGACGGTATGATATGCAGCCAAATAGTTGTGGCGGCGTGCATCAAGCAATGACTCTTCGGTCAATGTGCCGGGGGTAACCAGTCGCACGACCTCTCGTTTAACGATGGCCTTGTACCCACGCTTTTTCGCCTCGGCGGGGCTTTCCATCTGTTCGCAAACGGCGACCCGAAACCCCTTGCGAATCAACGTCAAAAAATATCCCTCAGCCGCATGATGCGGAACGCCACACATGGGAATGTCGGCACCGTCGTGCTTGCCGCGTTTTGTCAGGGCAATATCAAGAGCAGCGGCCGCGGCGACAGCATCGTCAAAAAACATCTCGTAGAAATCGCCCATGCGATAGAACAGCAATGCATCAGGATGCCCTGCTTTGATTTCCAGATACTGCGCCATCATGGGCGTGACGGTGTCGTTTGAACTGCTCATGCATCCCCCAAGGATATCGCTGGCACATTACCAGTCCATGTTAGCGACGAAACCCCGAAATGAACCCGTTGCGGGTGGCGTGTCGATACCGCTATGTTTCGCAGACTGAAATGGGGGAATCCGATGTCAAAGAATAAACTGACCCGCGAGGACGCGCTGCAATTCCACATGCAGCCAAGCCCGGGCAAGTGGGAGATTCAAGCGACGGTTCCGATGACAACCCAACGGGACCTGTCTTTGGCTTATTCCCCCGGTGTCGCGATCCCTTGCGAGGAAATAGCCGAAAACCCGGCGACCGCTTATGACTATACCAACAAGGGCAATCTGGTTGCCGTCATTTCGAACGGGACTGCCGTGCTGGGTCTGGGCAACCTGGGCGCATTGGCCAGTAAACCCGTGATGGAAGGCAAGTCGGTGCTTTTCAAACGCTTTGCCGATGTGAATTCGATCGACATTGAACTGGATACCGAAGACCCCGAAGAATTCATCAAAGCCGTCAAATTGATGGGGCCGACCTTTGGTGGCATCAATCTGGAAGATATCAAAGCGCCCGAATGTTTCATCATCGAGCAAACCCTCAAAGAGACGATGGATATTCCCGTCTTTCACGATGACCAGCACGGCACGGCAGTGATTTGTGCGGCCGGCCTTTTGAATGCACTGCATCTGTCAGGGAAGAAAATCGAGGACGTCAAGATTGTCCTGAACGGGGCAGGTGCCGCAGGTATCGCTTGTCTGGAACTGCTCAAGGCGATGGGGGCCAAGCACGACAACTGCATTATGGCTGATACCAAAGGTGTCATCTACCAAGGCCGTACCGAAGGCATGAACCAATGGAAATCGGCCCACGCCGCCAACACAAAGGCGCGCACACTTGATGACGCGATGAAGGGCTGCGACGTGTTTCTGGGTGTCAGTGCCAAGGGTGCCGTGACACAGGAAATGGTGTCTAACATGGCCAAAAACCCTGTTATTTTTGCCATGGCGAACCCCGACCCAGAGATCACACCAGAGGACGCACATGCCGTCCGCGAAGACGCTATCGTCGCAACTGGCCGCAGTGACTATCCTAATCAGGTCAATAACGTGCTTGGGTTTCCGTATCTTTTCCGCGGCGCGCTCGACATTCATGCGCGCGCTATCAACGACGAGATGAAGATCGCTTGCGCCGAGGCCCTTGCAGCACTTGCCCGCGAAGACGTGCCGGATGAAGTGGCAATGGCCTATGGCAAAAAGCTGACGTTCGGGCGCGATTATATCATCCCGACGCCGTTCGATCCGCGTCTGATCCACCGTATCCCGACCGCCGTAGCCCGAGCGGGCATGAAAACCGGCGTGGCGCGGCGTCCGATTGTGGACATGGAAGCTTATGAGCTATCCCTGAAATCGCGGATGGATCCGACGCAATCAATCCTGCGCAGCCTGAACGCGCGCGCGCGTGCGAACCAATCGACAGTCGTTTTCGCCGAAGGCGATGATATTCGTGTTCTGCGCGCAGCGGTCATGTACCAACGCGCCGGCATGGGAAAGGCACTGATTGTTGGCCGTGAAGACGACGTAAAGGCGAAACTAACCGCAGAAGGTTTGGCCGATGCAGTGAGCGAACTAGCCGTTGTCAACGCGGCAAACACCCCGCATCTCGATACCTATAAGGCGTTTCTTTACGACCGTTTGCAGCGCAAGGGCTTTGATACTCAAGATGTGCATCGCCTTGCAGCGCGTGATCGTCATGTGTTTGCCGCGCTCATGCTTGCGCATGGGCATGCAGATGGAATGGTGACAGGCGCCACACGTAAATCGGCGCACGTGCTTGAGTTGATTAACCACGTCTTTGACGCACAGCCACATGATGGGGCTGTTGGCGTGACAGCCGTTTTGCATAAAGGTCGCATCGTTCTGATTACCGACACGCTGGTTCACGAGTGGCCAGATGAAAACGATCTGGCTGATATCGCCGAACGTGGCGCCTACGTTGCCCGCGAACTGGGGCTAGAACCGCGCGTCGCTTTCCTGTCGTTCTCGACATTCGGTTATCCGGTGTCTGAGCGCGCTGAAAAGATGCACCAAGCCCCCAAGGTGCTGGACGCCCGCAAGGCAGACTTTGAATATGAGGGTGAAATGACCGTTGACGTGGCTTTGAACGTCAGGGCGCAGGATAATTATCCGTTCCAACGCTTGACGGGTCCCGCGAACGTGTTGGTCGTGCCCGCACGCCACTCTGCTTCGATTTCGGTCAAGTTGATGCAAGAAATGGCGGGGGCCACGGTTATTGGCCCCATTCTCTCGGGCGTTGGCAAGCCTGTGCAGATCTGTTCGACCGTTTCCACCGTGAACGATATTCTGAATATGGCTGTGATTGCGGCCTGTCGGGTAGACTGATGGCGATTTGGAACCTCGGGTCGATCAACGCGGATATTGTCTATAGCGTCCCACATATTCCCGCCCCCGGAGAGACGTTATCGTCCACCAACCGGCAAACGTTTCTAGGCGGTAAGGGCACGAATACCTCGGTTGCGGCAGCCCGTGCTGCAGCACAGGTTCACCACATCGGCGCCGTTGGCAAAGACGGACGCTGGGCCGCCGAAAGACTGCTTGAATATGGTGTCGATACGCGAAATATCGCAATATTAGACACTGAAACCGCCCAAGCGATCATCATGGTCGACCCCCACGGCGAGAACGCGATCGTGCTTCACCCCGGCGCTAATGTCGAAATACCGCAAGCGACATTGCAGGCGGCAATGGCCGAAGCCAGCACTGGCGACTGGCTGGTCATCCAGAACGAAACGAACTTGCAGCGCACTGCCGCTGCGATGGGCAAGAAACTAGGCCTGCAAGTCGCATACGCAGCTGCCCCCTTTGATGCGGATCGGGTTCAGGCGGTTCTTCCATACCTCGACTTTCTGATTTTGAATGCGGTAGAGGCGGAACAGCTGCAGGTAGCAACAGGTCAGTCCGCCAGCGACCTGCCGGTGCGCGATGTTATCGTCACCTTGGGCGCTGACGGGGCCGATTGGTACGGAGCCATTGGAAAACAGCACTTTCCGGCAATCAAAGTTGATCCAGTTGATACGACGGGCGCTGGCGATACGTTTACCGGTTACGTTCTGGCAGGCCTTGATCGTGGCCTACCAATGGAACAAGCGATTGGACTGGCCACGAAAGCAGGTGCGCTGATGGTCACCCGTCACGGTACGGCGGACGTGATACCCGATTTGTCAGAGGTCTTGGCGTTTCAGTTGTGATTCACAAAGGGCGCTGCGTCGCCCCATAGCTGCGCAACACGCGCATCACGCCCACAGGCATCGCGGTAGAACTTGTATGCTTCGATCTGGGTCTTGACGCCGCGGCGCGTCAGCACACGGTTTTCACCTTTGTAGTAATCCTGATGATAGTCTTCGGCGTCGTAGAACGTCGCGGCATCCAGGATCGGGGTCACAATCTGCTGGCCCAGATCGCGCTGGGCGGATGATTTCGCGGCCTCGGCAGCGGCTCTTTCCGCTGGGTTAGACACGAAAATGGCTGTTCTGTATACGTCGCCGCGATCGCAAAATTGACCGCCCGCGTCTGTTGGATCCACAGAGCGGAAGAAGGCAAACAACAACTGATCGTAGCTTACAGTATCCGCGTCATATGTGATTTCCACAGCCTCGTAATGGCCGGAACCTTTTAGGGTTTCATATGTCGGATTCGCTGTCGTGCCGCCCGTATAACCGGATACGACATCTTTCACGCCTTGCACGCTTTCAAAGTCGCTTTCGATGCACCAGAAGCATCCACCGGCAAGAATTGTGGTCTGGATGTCTTCGGCAGCGGCAGTTTGGGCCAACGGCAGCAAAGCCAGCGACAGTGCGATATGTTTGAACATGAGTAATCTCCTTTGTCCGTAGCATTTCAGGCTGGCGGTGGTTGACGCAATCACTGAAGGCAATTCTCACGTGCTCTTTACCACTTGGAACACTTCGCGTGCTGCCCTAGCGTTTCTGGCAAGGAGAACGAGCATGACCGAAGTGACCACTCACCAAGCCCAAGACGACGCCCGCAACGACAAGATTCTGATATATGTCGATGGGCAGATCGTGCCCAAGGCCCAAGCCACCGTCAGTGTTTATGATAGCGGTTTCATGCTGGGTGACGGCGTGTGGGAGGGGCTGCGCCTTTACGACGGCAAATGGGCATTCCTTGACGAACATATAGACCGCCTATTCGAGGCAGCGAAAGCGATTGATCTGGATATTGGTTTGGATCGAAAAGGTGTCATTTCCGCTTTGTTAGAGACACAAAATGCGAATTCTATGACCACAAACGCCCATGCGCGCCTGATGGTCACGCGCGGCATCAAGGTCCGCCCGTTCCAGCACCCCAGCCTGTCCCAATCCGGCCCCACGTTTGTGATCATCATGGAGCATTCACAACCCAAGATACCGCGTCCGATCACGCTTGCCACGGTACCGCATCAGCGCGGCTTGCCAATGACGCAGGACCCGAAACTGAATAGCCATTCCAAGCTGAACTGCATCCTTGCATGTATCGCTGCCCAAAAGGCGGGCGCGGACGAGGCGCTGATGCTGGACGTGCATGGTTTCGTGAACACGACCAACGCCTGTAACTTCTTTATCGTCAAGAAAGGCGCGGTTTGGACGTCGACTGGTGACTACTGCATGAATGGAATCACCAGACAAAAGGTGATCGACCTGTGCCGCGCCAACGATATCCCGGTGTTCGAGCGGAACTTCAGCCTTGTGGATACCTATTCGGCCGAGGAGGCGTTTCTGACTGGAACATTTGGCGCGCAAACACCCGTCAGCACGATCGACGGACGGATCATTGGCACCGGCGAACTGGGTCCGATGACGCAACGCCTGCGTGGTCTCTACAAAGATTTGGTTGAACGCGCATGAGAATCGCAATGTGGTCCGGCCCGCGGAATCTGTCGACGGCGATGATGTACGCATTTGGAAACCGTGCGGACTTCGCTGTATGGGATGAACCTTTCTATGCGCCTTACCTCGCGGTGACAGGCGCTGAACACCCGATGCACCAGCAAATCATCGCAGCGCACGAGACTGATCCCGCAATCGTTGCGCGGCGTTGTATAGACACTATTCCAGCCCAAAAGCTGCATTTCTACATGAAGCATATGCCGCATCACATGCTTGAGAGCTTCCCCTTGGATTGGGCAAAGGACTGTATCAACGTGCATCTCATCCGCCACCCCGCGCGTGTCATCGCGAGCTATGGTGCAAAACGCGACGGGATGACGCTCGAGGATATCGGGTACGTTCAGCAAGCTGCGCTGTTTGATAAATTCGGCGGAATTGTCATTGATAGCTCTGATATCCGCGCAGCACCCGAGGTGATGCTGAAAAAGCTGTGCGCCGCAATAGACTTGCCGTTTGATCCCGCGATGTTGCATTGGGCAGCGGGGCCGCGAACGTCGGACGGGATCTGGGCGGCGCATTGGTATAATGCGGTGCATCAAAGCACAGGATTTGCCGGTGCAGAGGGGAACTTACCAGCCTTGGACAACACCCAAGAAAAAATGCGGCACCTTGCGATGCCGCATTATGAAAAGCTGGCGAAATTGAAGCTCTAGCTGCGGCGGTTACGCGCTGCCAGCAGCTTTAACCGAAGTGCGTTCAACTGGATAAAGCCCTGCGCGTCGGTTTGGTCGTAGGCACCTGCGTCATCTTCAAATGTCACATGTGCTTCGGAATACAGCGATTTGTCCGACCAGCGTGCAACCGTTGTAGCGGACCCTTTGTAAAGCTTCACGCGGACCGTGCCGGACACATGTTCCTGGCTTTTGTCGATCAACGCTTGCAGCATTTCGCGCTCTGGCGAGAACCAGAAACCGTTGTAGATCAGCTCTGCGTACTTGGGCATGATGCTGTCCTTAAGGTGACCCGCGCCGCTATCAAGCGTGATCTGCTCGATCCCGCGGTGCGCCTCAAGCAAGACCGTTCCGCCGGGTGTTTCGTAAATCCCGCGCGATTTCATGCCGACAAAGCGGTTTTCCACCAGATCAAGGCGCCCGACACCGTGTTTGCCGCCCAGTTCATTCAATTTGGTCAGGATGGTCGCTGGCGACATGGCTTCGCCATTGATTGCAACGGCATCGCCACGCTCGAATGTGATTTCGACCATTTCAGGCGTGTCTGGCGCGTCTTCTGGCGCGACGGTGCGCTGATAGACATACTCGGGCGCTTCCTGACCTGGGTCTTCCAGCACTTTGCCTTCGGACGAGGTGTGCAAGAGGTTCGCGTCCACACTGAATGGCGCCTCGCCACGTTTGTCTTTGGCAACAGGAATCTGGTTCTTTTCCGCAAACTCGAGCAGGCGGGTACGGCTGGTCAAATCCCATTCACGCCAAGGTGCGATGACCTTGATCTCGGGGTTCAGCGCGTATGCTGCCAATTCAAACCGGACCTGATCGTTCCCTTTGCCAGTCGCGCCATGGGCAACCGCGTCGGCGCCTTCTGCGGCGGCGATTTCAACCAGACGCTTGGAAATCAGGGGACGTGCGATAGACGTACCAAGCAGGTATAACCCTTCGTATAGCGCGTTGGCGCGGAACATCGGGAAAACAAAGTCGCGCACGAATTCTTCGCGCAAATCTTCGATGTAGATCGCGGACGCGCCCATCATCTCGGCCTTTTTGCGGGCGGGTTCCAGTTCTTCACCCTGTCCCAGATCAGCGGTGAACGTCACCACTTCGCAGCCGTATTCGGTCTGCAACCATTTCAGGATGATCGAGGTATCAAGGCCACCAGAATAGGCCAGAACAACTTTTTTCGGAGCAGTCATGTGCAGGGCACCTTTGCGTCAATGTCTCTGGAATGGCGCGATACCGTTTTTCCGGAGGCGGGGCAAGGATAGCAGAGCACTAGAGGCAACACGCGGCTACAAAATCCGCATCGCCGTCGTTATAAAGCTCGACCAATGCATCAACCGGATCAAGCCACAGCGGAACATGTCCAGCCTCTGATGGCGGGCCGTGGGGTCGCACGGGTCGCGCCAGATAGATATGGCACAGCTTTTCGGCCCACATGTCGTATTCGGGCATGAAAACAAAGCGCCGGAATGTGCCCAGTTTGCGTGGTCCCGCAATGCGCCAGCCGGTTTCTTCGAACACTTC
>CBDTYC010000107.1:0-8394 GCA_965364495.1 uncultured Yoonia sp.
CCCTGACCGATGGTCTTGTTGGCCGCTTGTGGTGTGACCAGCAGGCAAGGTGTGTGGTTCCAGTAAGCGGTTTTCACAGATGTCACGAAGTTCGTGATACCAGGACCGTTTTGCGCAATCATCATCGACATCTCGCCAGTCGCACGGGTGTAGCCGTCCGCCATCATGCCGGCTGTCATCTCATGGGCGCAGTCCCAGAACGTGATTCCGGCCTTCGGGAAGATGTCCGAAATTGGCATCATGGCAGAGCCGATAATCCCGAAAGCATGGCGAATACCGTGCGCTTGGAGCGTTTTGACGAAAGCTTCTTCAGTGGTCATTTTCATGGCGATGGGTCCTTCCCTAAAATCTAACGAAAAAACAGGGCGCAGAATCCCCATTCATTGGTTGCCGTGACACTATGGATTGTAAGCCGTTACAGTTAGGTCCAGTTTATGACCGAGCCTAAGTCCACAGGAAAATATATTGAGACCTCAAGTCTCAATAATCAACTACTTTGGATGGCGTTGGCAATCAAGCGAATTCCGTCCGGAATGCGGGAAGATGGGATCGAAGAGTATGCCAAACGCAGATATTCCGTGGGGGGCGTGTCGCCCGAAAAGAAGGGCGCGCCGGGTTCGATCAGCACTTTGTCGGACTTCAGGCGCTGGGCAAGCTCTGTCGTGTCCGTCCCGTCTGGCGCCCTCAGCCAGACGGATGATCCGCCGTAGGTCCCTTGTCCGGCGATCATAAGCCCGTTTTCGTTCAGGGAATCGTCCATGACTTGCCGCCGTTCATGGTAGACCTTGCTCATTCGGCGCACCAAGGCGTCGTAGTGCCCTAGAGACAAATAATAGGCGACAGTGCGCTGGATGTGTCCGGGGGGGTGGCGCAGAACCGTCGCGCGCAGCGCGCGGGCCTCGCGGATAAATGGTGCTGGCCCGACAAGATAACCCAGCCGCAAACCGGGGAACAATGACTTCGAAAACGACCCGACGTAGATCACACGCCCGTTCTTATCGAGCGATTTCAGCGAAGGTGAGGGTGAGTTCAGGAATGACATCTCGAACTCGTAGTCATCTTCGACGATCACAAAGTCTTCGGCCTCGGCTTTTTCCAGCAATGCAGTACGGCGGGCCAAGGGCATTGTCGCAGTCGTCGGGCACTGATGGCTGGGCGTTGTAAAGACGACGTCCGTGTCCGGCGGTAAATCGCTGGGCGAAAGGCCGGAGGCGTCAACAGGAATACAGCTAAGCTGGCACCGCGATTGCGTCAGAATAGTCCGCAGCGCAGGATAGCAGGGGTCCTCGATTGCGGCGCGGCGACGGCCATTCAGAAGCACCTGCGCAGACAGCCACAAGGCGTTCTGTGCCCCCATTGTAATCAGGATTTCTTCTTTGTTGGCCAATATCCCCCGTCGCGGCAGCGTTTGGCGGGCGATAAAGTCCACCAGTTCGGGATCGTCACCGTCAAAGTAGTCTGAGGTCAGCGCGTTGAAATCCCGCATGCCCAATGCCCGTAATGCGCACAGGCGCCAGTTGGCAGTGTCGAACAGTGATCTGTCGGCTTGGCCGTAGATAAACGGATATCGATAGCTCGCCCAATCGGCGGGCTTGTTCAGACTGAGGCCCGGTGTGAAACGCTGCCCGATTGCGCGGTTCCAATCTACGGTTCCAGTGTTGAACCGCTGGGCCGGAAAAGCCGGTGGTTCGGGTGCGTTCTCCGATACGAAATAGCCGGAGCGGCCACGCGAGGTCAGATAATCGTCGGCCACCAATTCGGTATAGGCCAAGGTCACTGTGATCCGACTGACGCCCAGATGAGCGGCCATTTTGCGGGACGATGGCAGTCTTTCACCCAGACGGAACCTGCCAGCCAAGATGCCTTGGGCAACCATCTGCTGAATGCGTGCCTGCAATGTGCCTTCTGCGGAAGGGTCAAGAAAGAAGGTTTCGACAGATATCGACATGACTTGGCCTTATGAAGGGGTCCAGATTGGACTTATCAGTGCCAATACGCAAGAGCCGCGCAGTCATTCAAAAAATAGCGACGGAAATTCAAGTGCGCTGCGTTTGAGAGGTAGACCAGATCGGAGAACTCTTATGAAACTGATGCAAATCGCCTTTATTGCCGTCTTGGGCGCGGCTTGCTTTGCCACCTATGCCACGTCAGAGACGTTGCATGCGCCAAGCGTAATTGTGGAGCAAGGCAGCTAGCCTGCTCCACAAGGATTCTAACCCAACACGCGGGTAATGGCCTTGTCGACCGCGTCAGTAACCTGATCGAGGTCGTCTTTGGTCGCAATCAGAGGCGGCGCAAACAAAAGGGTGTTGTTGAAGCCCGGCAAGGACCGGTTTGTTGCGCCGATAATCACGCCCTGCGCCATGCAATCGGCCACAATCGCACCGACGCGCTTTTCGTCAACAGGGTCTTTGGTGTCACGATCCAGGACCAGTTCCGCACCCGCAAACAGCCCCATGCCACGCACGTCGCCGATCCACTTGTGCTTGTCCATGAGCGCGTTCAGGTTTTCCTTAAGATGCGCGCCCATCCTGACGGAGTTGCCGCGCAAGTCCTCTTCTTCGATGATTTTCATGTTCTCGATGGCCGCCGCAGGACCAGCCGTGCAGCCGCCAAAGGTCGAAATATCGCGGAAATAGCTCAGGTGATCGGAGGCATCGTTCTTGAACATGTCAAAAACGTTGTTTGTTGTCACACAGCACGAAATCGCTGCATAACCAGAGGCCACGCCTTTTGCCATCGTCACGATGTCAGGCTGCACGCCAAATTGCTGGTACCCGAACCAGGTGCCGGTCCGGCCAACGCCACAGACAACTTCGTCGATATGCAGCAGAATATTATATTTCTTGCAGATCTCTTGCACACGTTCCCAATATCCTTTCGGGGCAATGATAATGCCACCGCCAGCAGTGATTGGCTCCAGACAAAGTGACCCGATCGTGTCGGGACCTTCGGCAAGGATCACGTCCTCGATCGCTTGTGCGGCCTTCATCGCATATTCTTCGCCGACGGAACCGTCCTGCGAACGATACTCCAGGCAATGCGGGACCTGCACAAAGCCGGGCGTGAAGGGGCCGTATTGGGCGTTACGCTCTTCCTGACCACCTGCCGACATCGTTGCGATGGTAGAGCCGTGATAGTCACGCTCGCGGTAGAGGATCTTGTACTTCTTTCCGCCATAGTAGTTGTGGCTGATTTGGCGGACCATCTTAAAGGCTTTCTCGTTCGCCTCTGAGCCGGAGTTGGTGTAGTAAACACGGTCAAGACCGGGCATCTTGTCGATCAGCATTTCTGCAAATTGCGCACCCGGGATCGTGCCGGCTGTACCGCCGAAAAAGCACATCTTTGTCACGGCGTCAGAGATTGCTTTGCCCATACGCTCGCGGCCATAGCCGATGTTGACAGTCCAGACGCCTCCCGACACAGCATCGACATGCTCTTTGCCTTTGATGTCCCAAACGCGCAGGCCTTTGCCTTCGACGATGATACGCGGGTCGATTGTCTCATATGGCTTGTGCTGGCTAAGGTGATGCCAGACATGTGCGCGATCGGCTTCGACGACTTGCTCGGGATCGTTTGCGAAAGAATGTGTATCCATAACGGGCACTCCATAAAAATTGGGAAGAGGCGGATCGAATCCTGTTCGCGGCCCGCCTAAATCCTGAACACATTGCCGTTTGTTCATGCCTGACGGATAGGGCCAGTTATGGCGCTTGCATAAGGCCAGATGGCGATGGGGTGACCTAGGGTCAACACGTGTTTTAGGCATTAAGACAATGAAAATGTTGGCAATTATTTCAAGCAGGACGGCAAGCCGCATTTTTTGGGTTCTGATGTGGACAAATATCCATGATTGACCTGAGCGGACGAATTCCTTTCGCTGCAACCTGACTTGTTGTGGTCGCGACGATCTTGACCGCACGAGGACGAACAGGTGCCCGAACGGGCATCCAAAGAACGTTGGGATGTGTTTGCGCTTGGAACTCTAGGTCATTCATGCTCAGCTAGATCATCGAAGTGGGGAAAACCCACGACATATATCCGGCCCTGTTTCACAGGGTCGCAACATGGGAGACTAAGAATGAACATCAAAAACGCACTCATGGGCGCCGCAGCTGGCGTTGCACTAATGACAGGTGCCACGCAGACGTTTGCTGCTGGCCATGGCGAAATCACAGTCGGTTACTTCCTGGAGTGGCCAATGCCGTTCCAGTTCGCAAAGGTGAACGGGACCTATGACGAAGAAATGGGCGTCACCGTAAACTGGGTCAGCTTCGACAGCGGCACAGCAATGTCTGCTGCAATGGCATCCGGCGACGTGCAGATCTCTGTCAGCCAGGGTGTACCGCCTTTCGTTGTCGCAGCATCTGCTGGTCAAGACCTCCAGATCCTCGACGTGGCCGTTTCTTACGCTGAAAACGACAACTGCGTCGTTTCTTCCGGCCTCGAAATCGACGCAAGCTCTGCTGGCGAACTCGCTGGCAAGAAGGTCGCTGTTCCACTGGGTACCGCGGCACACTACGGCTTTTTGCGTCAGATGGACCACTTCGGTGTAGATCTCGCGTCGCTTGACGTTGTTGACATGGCCCCTGCTGAAGGCGCTGCTGCGCTGGCCCAAGGTCAGGTAGACATGTCTTGCGGTTGGGGTGGTGCGCTGCGTCGCATGAAAGAGCACGGCAACGTGTTGCTGACAGGCGCAGAAAAAGAAGCATTGGGCATCCTTGTTTTCGACGTGACATCCGCGCCTGCGGGTTTCGTGGCCGAGAACGGCGATCTGGTTGCTAAGTTCCTCAAGGTCACTGCTGACGCGAACGCTGCATGGAACGATGGTTCCGGCGTTGATGAAATGCTGCCGGTCATCGCGAATGATGCGGGTATGGACGAAGCTGCGACTGCTGAAACAATGGCAACATTCGTGTTCCCAGACATGGCAACACAGTTGTCCGAAGCATGGTTGGGTGGTGCTGCACCGTCCTTCATGAAGGGCGTAGCAGACGTATTCGTTGAATCCGGCTCTATCCCTGGTGCGCTGGACAGCTATGCGGGCACTGTCAACACAGGTCCATTGGCTGCTGCAAGCGAGATGTAATTCGCCTTTTGCTGGCGCGCGGCGATACCGCGCGCCAGCATTTTGTTTTTCGCGACAAGTCTTGCCAAGCCGCGCAAGAATTTTCAGGGAAAACAACGGGGATAGCCATGTCAGGGTTGCACATAGATAGACTGTCGATGCGGTTTGATCTGCCGAACGGGTCGTCCGTACAGGCGTTGAAAGACGTCAGTATTGACCTTAAGGCAGGTGAACTGCTGTCGGTGCTGGGGCCCTCGGGCTGCGGTAAGACGACGCTCCTGAACATTGTCGCGGGCTTTTTGGCCCCGACCGAGGGCAAGATCACCCTCAACGGCCATACCGTAACGGGGCCCGCCGCAGAACGTGGCATGGTATTCCAGCAAGGTGCGTTGTTTGAGTGGATGAGCGTGCGTGAAAACGTGGGCTTTGGCCCGTCGATGAAAGGCATGGCAAAT
The DNA here is from genome assembly GCA_965364495.1 of uncultured Yoonia sp. Taxonomy (GTDB): domain Bacteria; phylum Pseudomonadota; class Alphaproteobacteria; order Rhodobacterales; family Rhodobacteraceae; genus Yoonia. The sequence continues at coordinate 5,524 of CBDTYC010000107.1, forward strand.
GCCGAGAAGGCCAAGATCGTCGACCATCTGCTTGATGTGGTCGGCCTACAGGACTTCAAGGATAAGGCCGTCTATGAATTGTCTGGCGGTATGCAGCAACGTGTGGCGCTGGCCCGCTGTCTTGCAAATGACCCTGACGTGATCTTGATGGATGAACCGCTCGGTGCGCTTGACGCTTTGACCCGCGAAAAGATGCAGGGCCTTGTGCTGAAACTGTGGAAAGAAACCGGAAAAACGATCATCCTGATCACCCACTCGGTGGAAGAAGCATTGCTTCTGGGCGAACGCCTGATCGTCATGGCACCGCGTCCGGGCCGCATTCACACTGAATACAAACTGCCATTTGCAGAAATGGGCGTGGGGCAAGACCTGCGTGAAGTGAAAAAGCATCCCAAATTTGCCGAAACCCGAGAGGAGATTTTGGGCATGATCTGGGACATGGAAGAAGAAATCATGGGCCGGACGGAGGAAGCATAATGACACTTTTGGGAGAACTCTGGTCCGAACTGATGGCCGTCCTTGCGACGCTGTTCAGTGCAGCACCCTATATCGTTGGCTACGTTCTTTTGATCCTTTTGATGATGGTGATCTGGAGCGGTATCAAAAAATTCTTGACGCCCAGAAGGGACTACGGCTCGCTCAAGACCGTTACCTTTGGTGACGAAAGCGCGGTCACATCCAATACGGCTGCATCGGTGATTTCGATTGTGCTGATCTTCGTTCTATGGGGCGCGTTCACGGGATCAAAGCTCTTGCCGGGCTTTTTGCATGCACCCGGACCATTCACAGGCGAAAGCGAATTCAGTTATACGATCACGACACCTGCGGGCGAAACTGACGACGCGACTGTGTCCGTTGTGGTGGCTCCATTGGGTGAAGATGTCGCGCCCCCGGCAATCGAACCGGGCGACGGGATTGCAAAGAATGATGCCGTCACTATTGCCAGCTACCGCAACGAATTGCTGCGCGTCGATTCAAACGACGAGATGGGTCGTGACGAGGAAACATTTGTCACTGCTGTGAACGGGCAGGCGATTGCGCCGGGTGGCTCTGTGGATGTGGCCTTTGGGCGGGTCGCGATGTCGGACAAGGGAACGTTGAACATCATCCCCGCCACCGGCCTTCAGATGGAACCAATCTGGCTGCCATCCCCCGAAGCCGTCTGGAGCCGCTTGGGTGAAATCGCAACGGTCGGCTATCGCAACTCGACCTTGGCAGAGCATTTGGGCTTTTCACTGTTCCGCGTGATTGTTGGCTTTGTGCTTGGTGCGCTGGTCGGTATTCCTTTGGGCTATGCGATGGGTCTGTCGAACTGGTTCCGCGGGTGGTTTGACCCGATTGTGGAATTCATGCGTCCCGTGCCGCCGCTTGCTTTGATCCCGCTTGTGATCATTTGGGCCGGCATCGGCGAAGTCGGCAAAATTATCCTGCTGTTCCTTGCAGCCCTCTGGATTATGGCGATTGCGGCGCGCTCTGGTGTGTCGGGCGTCCGTATTTCCAAGGTCCATGCCGCCTATTCGCTGGGCGCGTCAAAGTGGCAGATCATGCGCTTTGTCATCATCCCCAATTCGCTGCCCGAGATTTTCACAGGCGCGCGAGTGGCGATGGGTGTGTGTTGGGGTACTGTTGTGGCGGCTGAACTTGTGGCTGCCGAAAAGGGTGCTGGTATGATGATCATGGTGGCATCCAAGTTCCAAAGTACGGACATTGTTCTGATGGGTATTATCCTTATCGGAATCATCGGCTTCAGCATCGACATGCTGATGCGCCAAGCCGAAAAATGGCTGGTGCCTTGGAAGGGCAAGGGTTGATACCAAGCCTACATTGACAACCTAAACGACAAGGGCGAGGGTGCAAAACTCTCGCCCTTTCTGGTTGTACTGCTGTGCTAATTTCCGATCTGCTTTTGCTTGTGCCTGCCCTTGTTGGCTTGTTTGTTTTGCTTTGGGTGCGGTGGCTACGCAGTCGCACGCCAAAAACGAAAGCCCTGCCGCCAAGTTCCATTCTCGTCGACGGATCCAATGTGATGTATTGGGGGCAAGAGCCATCGGCGTTGGTGCTGTCGCGTGTGCTGCGCAGTCTGGAGCAAAAGGGCCATACACCCATTGTCTACTTTGATGCCAATGTCGGTTACGTTCTGGACGACCACTACTATAACGAGACAAAACTGGCAGGTCTGATCGGGATTCCCGCGCGTCATATCTGCGTGGTCGACAAAGGCGTTGTCGCAGACGAAGCGATCCTTGGCTTTGCATCCACCTATCGCTTGCGCGTCGTGACGAATGACCAGTTCCGCGATTGGCGTGTGCAGTTTCCACATGCTGACAAAAAGGGCATTCTGGTTGGCGGCAAATGGCGCGAGGGCAGCGTTATCTGGCGCGGAAAATTTTAGGCGAGGTTCGCCGCAGGGCAGGCGCGGAATGCCGAAATTGCCGGATCGATCCCGTCCAAAGAGAAAGCCACCGTCATATCGCCCAAAATCGCATACGCGCGGGTGTTATACTCCAATCCATTCAGAACATTGCCAAAGCCGCGGTCCGTGACCGTCAGGCTGCGACCATCGTCGCTGATCGTAAAGCGGTCAGTCTGAATGCTGATCGGACGTTCGCCCGCGAAGGCCATGCCGAAGGTTGGATCACCGGGCCAAGTGCCGTTGGGCAGGGTCACGGAGATTGAATACTCAGTGATTGCGGGATCGTAGGTGACCTTCATGTCGCCCTCGTCAGAGGCATCGGTCAAGGTACAAATCGGGGACGCCGAAAACTCCCACGCGGCGGCGGGAGAGGCGAGGAAGAGGAGAGCGATGAGGGTGCGCATGGCTCAAAAGATAGGGGGCGGTGAATAGAAAGCAAGTGCAACGCCAATAGGGTG
>CBDTYC010000108.1:0-8388 GCA_965364495.1 uncultured Yoonia sp.
CATGATTTCAGCCAGCCACAATCCGCACCACGACAATGGCATCAAGTTCTTTGGCCCAGACGGTTTCAAATTGTCGGACAAAGCCGAAGCCGAGATCGAAGCCCTGATCCATAGCACACTCGAACCCGCCCAAGCAGACAACATCGGTCGGGCCAAGCGGATCGACGACGGCCGCTTCCGTTATGCAGAGCGGGTGAAATCGACGTTTCCGGCCGGTATGCGGCTTGATGGTCTAAAGGTCGTAATTGATTGCGCTAACGGAGCCGCCTACCGCGTCGCGCCAGAGGTGTTGTGGGAACTGGGTGCCACGGTCATACCGGTCGGCGTCAGCCCCGATGGCTATAATATCAACGACGGCTGTGGTTCGACAAATACTGCAGCGGCTGCGGCAAAGATCGTTGAAACGGGTGCGCATATCGGCATTTGTCTGGATGGTGATGCGGACCGCGTTATGATCTTGGACGAAACGGGTGCTGTCGCCGACGGGGACCAGTTGATGGCGCTTTTGGCGGGCCGGTGGGCCGATCAGGACCGGCTGAACGGCGGGACTTTGGTCGCGACCGTGATGTCCAATCTGGGGCTGGAGCGTTATCTGGACGGGCGTGGTTTGCACCTTGCACGCACCAATGTCGGTGACCGCTATGTGGTCGAGGCAATGCGCGCAAACGGTTGGAACTTGGGCGGCGAACAGTCGGGTCATATTGTCATGACCGACTATGCCACAACTGGCGACGGTCTTTTGGCAGGTCTTCAGTTCTTGGCCGCGATGATTGAAACTGGGCAACCAGCGAGTGCTTTGACCAAGATATTCGAGACCGTGCCGCAAATGCTCAAGAACGTGCGCTTCAGCGCGGGGAAAGATCCGCTAGGCAATGCCTCAGTCATCAAAAGCATTGCAGATGCCGAGGCAAAGCTTGTTGGAAAGGGCCGCCTTTTGATCCGCAAATCCGGAACCGAACCGTTGATCCGTGTGATGGCTGAATGCGAGGACGATGTTCTTTTGGGGCAGGTCGTTGACGCAATCGTGGCCGAGGTCGAAGCTGCGACCTAGCGCAAGAATAGCCTTTTCAAACCGTTCCATTGGCTGATGACAAGACCGACAAGGATCAACCCGAGCGCTGCAAAAAAGCGCAAGGGCAGTACTTCGCTCAGGACCAACACACCGAACACCATCGACCAAAGCGGAACCTGATAATTTACCAAAGTCATAAATATCGCACCTGCGCTGCGGATTGTTGCAACGCGGATCAAAGCGGCAAGTGCCGTTGGAATAAACCCAAGCACCACAATCGCGATTGTTGAACGTGGATCGCTGATCGTCGGGAGGCCTTCGACAAGAAGCATTGCGGGAATAAGCGCGACAGAGCCAACAGTGAGCAGAAGTGCGGCCATTGTAATTGGGTCGATAGGTGGGCAGCGGCGCGTCATGATGCTTGATACCGCATAAGAAATCGAAGCGGCAATACAGGCAAGCTGTCCCAAAGGCTCTAGTCCCGTGCCGATCCGCAGGACTGCGGGGCCGATCAGAACGATCGCTCCCGTAAAGCCTAGCGCGACGCCCAATGAATTGCGCAGGCTCATTTTTTCATCGGTGAAGATATGTGCAAGCGGTAGAACGAACAGCGGCAAGGCTGCCATCGAAATACCTGCAAAGGCCGAAGGCACATACTGCTGCCCCCAGCTGAGTAAGGCAAAGGGGACAGCAGTGTTGAGCAAGCCGATTGCCACGAGATACCGGCACATGGTCGGGCTGAAGACTGGCAACGGGCGGTTCATCACACGCATCAGAAACAAAAGCGCCACCGCCCCCAATGTGGTCCGCGCGCAAGCGACGGTCAGCGGGCCGTAGCCTTCCAGCGCGATTGCTACGACCATAAAGGTGGCACCCCAGATCAGGCCGAGGGCGGCGATGGATAGCCAGTTCCACAATGTCGGTGTTGGGACGCTCATTCAAAGTCTTTCACAGTATTGCGGGGTGCTGTCTGATCCTTTTGCTGGCCCACAGCAAGGGCTTTGACGTAAAGTCAACATTGCATCCAAGCAGCACCGCGCCAGATAAGACGCAATGAATTCTGTTCCCCAAACCATCGCGCAGGTCTTCGCCGCGCAACATGAAGGTGTCGTCGCGCGACGTACATCTTTTGACTACAATGCGCGCAAGGCGGCGCTTGATAAACTGGAGGCCAAAATTCTGGCCGAAGAGGAAGCAATTTGCGCAGCACTGGATGAAGACTTCGGAAAACACCGCGACGAGGTGATGTTGACTGAGATCCTGCCGATCCTGCTCGAGATCACACACACCCGCAAACATCTGCGTCGGTGGATGCGCTCCGGACGCGCGGCATCCGGTCTGGCATTCTTGGGTACATCCGCGCGGGTAAGGCCCACCCCTAAGGGCACAGCACTGGTGATAGCGCCTTGGAATTTCCCGTTCAATCTCGCGATCGGTCCGGTTGTTTCGGCATTGGCGGCAGGGTGTTCGGTGATCCTGAAGCCATCAGAGTTGACACCTGCTACGTCCAACCTGATCAATCGCATGCTGACCGAGACATTCCCACCCGAACTTGTGGCCGTTGTAGAAGGCGGGGTTGATGTTGCCACCGCGCTGCTGGAACTGCCGTTTGATCATATCTTCTTTACGGGAAGTCCCGAGGTCGGGCAGATCGTGATGGGTGCGGCTGCCAAGACCTTGGCGACTGTGACCCTTGAGTTGGGTGGAAAGTCGCCAGTGATTGTTGGCCCCGACGCCAATATCAGGCACGCGGCACGGTGGATCGCCTGGGGCCGGTTCATGAACGGGGGGCAGGCTTGTGTCGCGACCGATCATGTCTATGTGCATGCCTCTGTGAAGGATGATTTTCTCAAGGCAATGGATGCGCAGATTCTGCGGATGTACGGGGCCAAGCCTTTGCAGTCCGACAATCTGGCAAGAATGGCCCATCCACGTCAATGGGCGCGTGTGGCGGATATGATCGACGACGCACGTACCAAGGGCGCAGTGATCTTGACGGGCGGGCAGACGGACGCGGAGACGCGGAAGATTGCCCCAACTATCTTGCTGGATGTTCACGACGACATGGATGTGCAGCAGACCGAGATTTTCGGGCCAATCCTGCCGGTCATGCCCTACAGTAATATCGAAGATGTGATAAGCAAGATCAATGCCGCAGCGCATCCGCTTGCACTTTATATATTTGGAAGCAATGCGTTAGCAGACAGAGTTATTGCGGAAACGACCTCTGGCACCGTCGGCGTAAATATGAGCGTGATGGTCTTTGCACACCCTTCGGCCCCCTTCGGCGGCGTCGGACGATCCGGGAATGGCGGGGCACATGGCTACGCCGGATTTGCAGCTTTTAGCGCGATGCGACAAGTATTGCGTTTCCGGTTTTTCCCGTTTCATTTGGTGTTCCCGCCTTATACGACAACGACCCGACGGCTGGTCGCTCTGTTCCGCCGCATTGTGCGTGTCTGAACGCAAAAAAGGCCACGCAGTGCTGCGTGGCCCATTGTACGCGATCAATAAGCGCGCTTAGTTCTTCGCTTTGTCGACCATTTTGCCAGCGGAAATCCAAGGCATCATGTCACGCAGCTTGCCGCCGACGATCTCGATCTGGTGCTCGTCATTGGCGCGACGGGACGCTTTCAATGTTGGCTGCGCAACTGCGTTTTCCAACATGAAGTCACGGACAAACTTGCCGGACTGAATGTCGGACAGTACGTCTTTCATGCGCTTCTTGGTCTCGTCATATGGCAGGATGCGTGGGCCGGAAACATACTCGCCATACTCGGCCGTGTTCGAGATCGAATAGTTCATGTTGGCGATGCCGCCTTCATAGATCAGGTCCACGATCAGCTTTGTCTCATGCAGACATTCGAAATAAGCCATCTCTGGCTCGTAGCCGGCCTCAACCAGTGTTTCAAAGCCCATGCGGATCAGCTCGACAATACCGCCGCAAAGCACGGCCTGCTCACCAAACAGGTCGGTTTCGCATTCCTGACGGAAGTTGGTTTCGATGATGCCGGAACGACCGCCGCCGATTGCAGAGCAATACGACAAGCCGATTTCCATCGCCTTACCCGATGCATCACGGTCCACAGCGACAAGGCAAGGCACGCCGCCGCCTTTGGTGTATTCGCCGCGCACAGTGTGGCCGGGGCCTTTGGGGGCCATCATGATGACGTCAACGCCTTCTTTCGGCTCAATAAGGCCGAAGTGCACGTTCAGGCCGTGGGCGAACGCAATCGCGGAACCTGGCTTGATGTTGTCGTGGACGTATTTCTTGTATGTTTCTGCCTGCAGTTCGTCGGGCATTGTGAACATGATCACATCGCACCATGCCGCGGCCTCGGCGATGCCCATAACTTCCAGGCCTTCGCCTTTGGCCTTTGCAGCAGAAGGAGAGCCTTCGCGCAGGGCGACAACAAGGTTCTTCGCGCCGCTGTCGCGCAAGTTAAGCGCGTGGGCGTGGCCTTGGGAGCCGTAACCAAGGATGGCTACTTTTTTGTCTTTGATCAGGTTCACATCGCAATCGCGATCGTAATAAACGCGCATAATCGTCGTCCTTTGGTTGGAGTTCTCTGTCGGGTGTTATAGCGATCTTCATGCTGGATGTGAGTAATGTAACCATATTTTTTCACGCATTATGGTAATTGTTATGCGCTGAATTTTGATTTATGAGTTTTTTCATGCTTGATGATGTTGATCGCCGTATACTACGTTTGTTGCAGGCCGACCCCACACGCGGCGTGCCCGAACTGGCCGAGGCAGTGGGAACCACACCGGCAAGGCTGACGCGCCGACTTGACCGGTTTCGTAGTGACGGGGTGCTGCGCGGCAGTCGCATTGTGATTGATTGGAAATCGCTGGGCTACACGGTGTCTGTCAGTTTGCGGATTACCTTGGATAAAACCGTATCCCGCGCCTTTGATGATTTCATCGCGGCCGCCCGCGCCGTACCCGAAGTGATCGAGATCCAGACGTTTTTGGGTCGTGTCGATGTACGTTTGTCTCTGATTGCCCGCGATCTGCTCGACTATCAACGTATCTACCGCGAGCAAGTTCTTACCTTGCCACATATTGCCGATATCGAGGCACTGATGACAGTCGCGACAGTAAAATCAGATGAAAGTCTGCCGCTATGACGCTGGATGATCTTGACCGCGCAATCCTGCGTGCGCTGTCGGCAAATGCCGATCAATCGACCACACGTCTGGGGCAAAAGCTGGGACTAAGCCAACCCGCGACATGGCGCCGGATCAAGCGTTTGCAGGATTCCGGAGTAATTGCAGGACGCCGCTTGGTGCTGGATGCCGAAAAGGTCGGATTTGGTGTGACTGTCTTTTTGGGGGTCAAACTTGCCGCCAAAGGGCGTGCCAGTCTGGAGGATTTTGAGCGTGCGATTGGCGCGATCCCAGAGGTGCAAACGGTCGATCACGTTCTTGGTCTTTATGATTACCGCCTGCGCGTGGTTGCGCGCGATCTGGCCGATTTTGAACGTGTCCTGCGCCGCCGCATTATGACGATGCCCAGTGTGGGCAATGTCGAGGCAAATGTGCTTTTAAGCGAAGAACGCAGGCTTGGACCGATTTAGGCAACTGCAGTACCCGATCAGAAACGCGGTCGGCGGCACGACGTAAATTCTTGCCGGATGATGCGAATGTATACCAAGATAGGCTTTGCTTTCGGTCACGGGCATGATTACCCAAAACCAACACTTGGAGGATAAAGACATGGACGGCGCACACACATCGGTAGACCCAGACGGCCTTATGGAATTTTCGGTGGTTTTCACCGACCGGTCGTTGAACCACATGTCAAAAGCGTTCCAAGGCGTGATGACCGACATCTCCGGGATGCTGAAAGAGGTCTATAACGCCGATCATGTGGCCATTGTCCCCGGGGGCGGCACCTACGCAATGGAAGCGGTGGCGCGCCAGTTTGGCACGGACGCCCATGCGTTGATCGTGCGCAACGGCTGGTTTTCCTATCGTTGGAGCCAGATTTTTGACGCGGGCAAGTTTACCTCGGAAACAACGGTGATGAAGGCGCGCCAAACTGGTAACGACACACGCGCGCCCTTTGCGCCTGCCCCGATTGACGATGTGATCGCGGCGATCAAAGAAGCAAAGCCGAACGTTGTTTTCGCTCCGCACGTCGAAACATCGGCAGGGATTATTTTGCCTGACGATTACATCACCGCAATGGCCGCCGCCGCGCATGAGGTTGGCGCGTTGATGGTGCTTGATTGTATCGCATCCGGCTGCGTTTGGGTTGATATGAAAGCGACGGGCGTTGATGTACTGATATCGGCACCACAAAAGGGCTGGTCGGCCACGCCAAGTGCGGGGCTTGTGATGATGTCGGACCGTGCGGTTACGCGCATGGCAGACACAACATCCAATTCATTTACGGTCGATCTGAAAAAGTGGCACAGCATCATGCAGGCCTATGAAAACGGTGGCCATGCTTATCATGCAACGATGCCAACAGATGGTTTGCGTGCATTTCGCGATACAATGCTGGAAACTCGCGACTATGGATTTGCGCGCCTGAAAGAGGCGCAGTGGGCCTTGGGCAATGCTGTTCGCAAGGTGCTTGCCGACAAAGGAATCAAATCAGTTGCCGCTGAAGGCTTTGGCGCGCCGGGTGTTGTGGTCAGCTACACAGACGATCGCGCTGTCCAGAACGGATCGAAATTTGCAGCTGCGGGCATGCAAATCGCCGCAGGTGTGCCGCTGCAATGTGATGAGCCTGCCGATTTCCGGACGTTCCGCCTGGGGCTTTTCGGGTTGGACAAGCTTTATGACGTAGATGGTACCTTGGCGCGTCTTGTACCGGTTCTGGACCGCGTACTTTAACCTGCGCCCAATCCCAGTTGCATCAACGTGCGGCGCACTGGCGCGACCCCGTAAAGCGCCTCGATCCCTTTGGACCGGAGCGTTTGAAACACGGGGCTTCCTGCAATTGACGCGCGGTTGAGGGCATCAATACCCGTGACCCGCAGTTTGATGTCGGTATGTCGTTGGCGTGCGTATGCGTCCAGCATCGCAGGCCCGCCTAGCTGATCAGGGGCTGCAACTGCTAAATCCAGCAAGCAGGCCAAATCGCGCAATGACATGTTGAGCCCTTGCGCACCGATCGGCGGCATCACATGGGCCGCCTCGGCGACCAAAGCGGTTCGCGGGGCAATCAGGCTTTGCGCAACTTGGCTGATGATCGGCCAGACGCTACGCCGCGAGGCCAGCGACAGCGGCCCATAGAGCCCCGCTGACCGGATCGTCGCCTCTGCTTCAAAATCTTGCGTCGGTAGTGTCGCAAGGCGTTGCACCTCTGGGCCTTGTTCCATCCAGACAACAGCAGAGCAGGGCCGACCTTCGTGGTCCGGCAACGGCACCAGTGTAAATGGCCCACCAGAGCGGTGCACTTCGGTCGAGACATTGCCGTGCGGTGCGCTGTGGGTCACCGCGAATGTCAGTGCCTTTTGCCCGTAACGCTTGGTTTTCACGTCAATACCTGCAGCTTTGCGCACGGCGGACCCGCGCCCGTCTGCGCCAATGAGCAAGCGCGCGCCGATCTGCGAACGGTCGGTCAGTGTCACGATGGCTTCGGCGTCGCGTGCCAGCATACAGTCAAAGCCGACACCGGACCTAAATTCAACATTGGCAAGTTCTGCAATGCGGCCGACCATCTCGCGGCGCAGCAACCAGTTCGGCAGGTTCCATCCAAAGGGCTTATCCGAGATATCGGATGCGTTGAAATCACGGATGACATGGGTCTCTGTGCCCGCGTCGACAATGCGCATAACCTGCAAAGGCGTCGCAAAGGGGCCAAGCTTGTCCCACAGGCCAGCCGCGTCCAGGAACTGCTGCGCGGGCTGCAAAAATGCAGTGGTCCGCAAATCGGACCCCGTGGCGTCGCTGGTCGTGATGGGTGGCGTGGGGTCAATGATGACCACGCGAAACCCTGCCGTCCCGAAAGCCGCAGCCGCCGTCAGACCCGCAACGCCGCCACCGGCAATCAGAATATCAGTCGAGGTACGTTTCATACGCCTAGACATAGGTCTGTTGGCCAATGGCGGAAAGGGTCAACGGGTCAGCTGCGACAAGAAATCCGCAAGATCATCGGTATGGTGATGCACATAGTCCTGCGGCGTGGTCAACGGATGCACGTGCACAGTGCGCATGCCCAATGCATGTGGCACCTCCAGATTGCGGGCTTCGTCTTCGAACATTGCGGCCTTGGCGGGTGTGACCCCATCTTTTGCAAATACGCGCGCAAAGGCATCATGGGTGGGTTTGGGTTTGAAATCAGCGTGTTCTACCCCGTAAACCGCATCAAAAACCGTTGTAAGACCGCGTGCTGCCAGCACCCGCTTGGCATGGTTT
>CBDTYC010000109.1:0-8381 GCA_965364495.1 uncultured Yoonia sp.
TATACGATTGATTTGCTGCCAGAGATCGAAAAGGAATCCGGCCAGTCAATCGGGCTACACATGACGGGTGGCATGACACTTGCGGGGACGCCGGACCGTTGGGAATGGTTGCAGTCCGCCTACCGCACATTTCAATCCATCGGGATTGATGACTGTCGACTGATCACGCCCCAAGAGGCAGGCGAGCTTTGTCCGATTATGTCAACTGATGGCATTCTGGGCGGTATGTGGGCAGATCGCGAAGGCTATGTCGATACCACGGGGACAGTTCACGCCTATGCCGGTGCCGCCAAAAAACATGGCGCAGAGATCGTCGAGAACAACCGCGTGTTGTCATTGAACCAGACAGCCAACGGATGGGAGGTCGTGACCGAAAAAGGCACTATCCAAACCGAACATGTGATCAACGCGGCGGGCCTATGGGCCAAGCAGGTGGGACGCATGGCAGGGATCGAATTGCCGGTCTCTCCGCTCAACCACCACTACCTGATCTCCGACACTATCCCAGAGCTTGAATCGCTCGACTTCGAGGTCCCAATGACTGTGGATCTGGAAGGGTTCACCTACATGCGGCAGGACCAGAAGGGTATCCTGCTGGGTATCTACGAGGTCGACCATGAACACTGGATGGTTGACGGTGCGCCATGGGAATACGGGTTCGAGTTGCAGCAAGAAGACACTGATCGGATCGAGAAAGAATTGATCTTGGGGTTTGAACGCTATCCCGCCTTGCAGAACGTCGGTGTGAAAACATGGGTTAACGGCGCGTTTACTTTCTCGCCTGATGGCAATCCGCTGGTCGGCCCCGTGCAGGGCAAGCCCGGTTATTGGTGTGCCTGCGCAGTCATGGCAGGCTTTTTGCAGGGTGGCGGCGTTGGCAAATCCTTGGCAGAATGGATGATCCACGGTGAACCTGAAGCGGATGTCTTTGGCATGGACGTGTCCCGCTATGGCGACTTTGCGCAGAACAAGCGGTTCATCAAGGAAACAACCGGCCAGTTCTACTCGCGCCGGTTCATCATGACCTATCCCAACGAACAGCTGCCCGCCGGACGGCCATTGAAGATGGCGCCAGCCTATAGCGATATGACGGCGGCAGGGTGTCGCTGGGGCGCGTCCTACGGGTTAGAGGTTCCGCTCTATTTCGCGCCTGTCGACTTTGTCGAAACGCCGTCGCTGCGTCGGTCAAACGCCTTTGAAATCGTTGCCGAGGAATGCCGCGCTGTCCGCGAAGATGTTGGCCTCTTGGATATTTCCGGCTTTTCACGGTTCGAGGTGACCGGGGACGGTGCAGAAGTCTGGCTAAACTATGTAATGGCATCAAAGCTGCCCGCACCGGGGCGCGCGCGGCTTGCGCCGATGTTGTCGGATGAGGGCAAGCTGAAAGGTGACTTGACCATCTTCAATTGGGGTGACGGGACCTGGTGGATTATGGGGTCTTATTATTTGCGGGACTGGCACAAGCGCTGGTTTGCAGATCATATGACGGCAGGTGTCGACGTTCGTGATGTGTCAGATGCGGTGGTCGGGTTTTCCTTGTCCGGACCGAACAGCACCAAGGTTCTGGAGCGCGTGACCGATGGCCCTGTAAACTTGCCGTTTATGGGGTGTGGCACGCTGGATGTGGGGCTGATCAAGGCCAAAGTAGGCCGCCTGTCTGTCACCGGCGAACTGGGCTACGAAATCCACTGCAATGCGGTCGAACATATCGGTTTGCGCAAGCTGCTTTTGGCGGCGGGCGCTGATTTGGGGATCAAAGAGGTCGGCTTTAATGCGCTCTTGTCACTGCGGTTGGAAAAAAGTTTCGGGATATGGAATGCGGAATTCACCCAAGGCTATACTGCGGGTGAAACGGGCATGGACCGCTGGATCGATTGGTCCAAAGACACATTTGTAGGGCGCAAGGCCGCTATGGCCGAACGCGATGGCAATGGCCCAGCACGGCGGCTGGTCACGCTGGAGTTGGCAGCAGATGGTGCAGATGCAAGCGGCTATGAACCTGTCTGGAACGGCGATACCCGCGTCGGGTTTGTGACATCGGGCGGTTATGGTCACACGCTAGGAAAATCATACGCCATGGCGCTTGTCGATGCTGCTTTGGCGACGGAAGGCACTGCACTTTCGGTGCATATCGTAGGTGTCGAACGTGCCGCGACGGTTATCGCACCTTCGCCCTATGATCCTGCGGGCAAAGCGATGAGAAGCTGATGGCGCGCCGTGGTCGCGACAAAGCTGCGGTGGTGAGGGATGTCAACTATCGCCAACTCCGCAACCCGTTCCCGACAATGGACGTCTTTTCGGGCGACGAAATTGCATCCATGCATGAAACGGCGCTGCGTAGTTTGGAAGAACTGGGAATGCGGGTTCTGTTGCCCGAGGCCCGCAATATCTTTGCCAAGGGCGGTGCCCGCGTTGAAGATGAAATGGTTTTTATCGGGCGTGACATGGTCGAAGCCGCATTGGCGACAGCGCCAAAGTCGATTGAATGCCGGGCCGGTGCGCCGCATCGGGATTTCCTTCTTGAACTGGGTGCGCTGACGTTCCAGCCGGGCGCGGGTGCGCCAAATGCGACAGACCTCAAACGTGGCAGAAGGCCCGGATCGGCGCGGGATTTCGACGAATTGGTGCGACTGACGCAGCATTTCGATGTATTTCAAATGGTCGCGCCGCTGATTGAGCCGCAAGACGTACCCACACATCTTCGGCATTACTTTACCGTCAAAACCCAGCTGACGCGTTCGGACAAGTTTCCCTTCATCTTTTCACGTGGAACGCCGCAGGTGATGGAAAGCTTCGAGATGCTTTCAGGGTTTCGCGGCGTTTCATCCGAAACTTTTGAGGCAACGCCACACGCGTATACCATTATCAACACCAATAGCCCGCGCACGCTGGATATACCTATGGCGCAAGGGCTGATCGATTTTGCACAGCTCGGGCAGCTTTCGATCATCACGCCATTTACGCTGATGGGCGCGATGGCCCCGATAACGGTGGCAGGGGCGATTACCCTTAGCCACCTTGAAGTACTGGCCGCGCTGACACTGACCCAATTGGTTAGGCCCGGTGCGCCAGTGTGCTATGGGACATTCACCAGCAACGTCGATATGAAGTCAGGGGCGCCTGCCTTTGGAACCCCTGCGCATTTTCAGGCATCCTTGGCGGCGGGACAAATGGCGCGGCTGACCGGATTGCCTTGGCGCTCTGCGGCGGGGTCGGCGTCGAACATGAATGATGTGCAGGCCGCGAATGAAAACCAGATGGGGCTCTGGGGATGTCTGATGGCCGGAGCGTCAGTGATCATCCACTCTGCTGGCTGGCTCGAAGGCGGTCTGAGCGTTTCTTATGAAAAGCTGATCACGGACGTCGAGGTCCTGAACATGATTGCAGAGCTTTGCGGCGGCAAGAAAGCTGGACCAGACGAGATCGGGTTCGAGGCCTTGCAGGAAGTCGCGCCAAGCGGCCATTTCTTTGCGACGACACAGACAATGGCGCGTTATAGTTCGGAATTCTATGAACCGATCGTCCATGATTATGCGAACTTCGGCACGTGGACCGAGAGGGGCGCGCAGGACACAAACGAGCGTGCGACGGCAGTTTGGGAACGGATTTTGGCAGAGGGGCAAGGCCCCGACGTCGATGCAGACAAGTGCGCAAATCTCGAGGCGTATATCGCGACACGCACAGCGGCGGGCGGTGCGCCGCCGGAGAGCTAGATGGCAGACGGACACATCAAAGCAACACGCGATGACTGGCTTGATGCTGCGCGCGCGGCACTGGTCCGTGACGGCGTTGACACTGTCAAGGTGATGGCACTCGCCGCGCAACTGGATGTGTCACGTTCAAGTTTCTATTGGTATTTCAAAAACCGCGATGACCTGCTGGCCGCACTTTTGTCCCAGTGGGAAGAACGAAACACACAGTCGATTGTCCGGCAATGTGGGCTGGATGCTGAATGCCTGAACGAAGCTGCCTGCAACTTTTTTCGTTGTTTCATTGACCCTGCATTGTTTGATCGCGGGCTTGATTTTGCAGTGCGTTCATGGGCGCGGCAGGACGCAGGAGTCCGCCAGCGGATAGATGCCGCGGATGCGACCCGTTTGCAGGCCTTGGAAGTGATGTTCATGCGCCATGGCTGCAACGCTGCAGAGGCCGACTGGCGCGCGCGCATGATCTACTTCATGCAACTTGGCTATCACGCGCTAGAGGTGCAGGAAACGATGGACGTCCGCATGGCCCGTTTGCCAGGGTATCTGGAAGGTTTCACGGGGCGCGTGCCATCGCAAACGGTGCTCGATGACTTCACCGCGTTTGCCATGGGTATGCGTCATTAGCCAAGGCCAATTCGGGTGGGGTTTTCATAAAGATACCGCCATGCCAGAACAGCTGGGCAAAATGGTACAATCCGCCTCTATGCCGCCCTTCTAGCCCCGCATGCGATCAAATTCCGGATCATAGGGCGATGGCGCTATGACTTCCGTAGCAACCAGCTCACCGTACATATCGAGCATGATCTTGGTGCCGACATCCGCGAGTGGTGGGTCAACAAAAGCATATGCCAGATTTATTCCAAGACGGTGCCCCCAATCGGCCGATGTGACGGTCCCGACGACCTTGTCGCCTTGCATGAGCGAGGCGCCCCCGCGTGCTGGTGCGTGCGTTGCGTCGATCTTGAGCGTTACCAGCTGTTTCAGCGGACCATTTGCCTGCCGTTTGACCAGCGCCTCCTTTCCGATGAAATCGCCCTTGTCCAGCTTCACAAAGCGCGAAAGTCCTGTTTCAAGCGGATCAAATTCGGTGATCAAGTCGGCTTTCCAATGCAAAAAGCCCTTTTCCATACGCATCGAGTCTACGGCGCGCGCGCCGAAAATCTTTAGCCCATGCGCATCACCTGCTTTGCGCAGCGCCAGATAGGCCGCATAGAGCGATGCGTTGGGAACGTGGATTTCGTAAGCGAGTTCTCCTGAAAAGCTCACGCCCATGACCGTCGCAGGGGCAAAGCCGATGAAGCATTCACGCACGGATAGCCACGGGAATGCTTCTTTTGACCAGTCGCCACGGGCGCAATCAGACAGCACCGCACGGGACTTTGGTCCTGCCAGAACAAGGATCGTTTGATCATTGGTCAGGCTGCGCAGTTGCACGTCTTCGTCGGGGTCCAGATTTGCGGTCAGCCAATCCATATCGTGGAATTCGCTGGCAGCAGCAGATCCATACCATGCCCGCTCTGGACCGCGATCAGAGGCCGGAAGATTGGCAACTGTTGCCTCGCCTTTAACGCAGCCATGGTGGTTGAGCAGATAGCCCAAACCGACACGCCCGTCGCGTTTCGTTACGTTGCCGCAGAACATGCGGTCAAGAAACGCGTGACGGTCTTTGCCGGTAATTTCGATCCGGTTAAAGCCGTTGACCTCGGCCAGACCCACGTTTTCTGCAACATTGCGGACTTCCGCACCTATGACATCAAAGGCTTCATCAAAACCAAAGGTCAGGCCGGGATGGAAATCCGGGGATGGTTTGATGTAATCGACCCGCTCCCAACCGTTAACCACGGTAAACTCTGCGCCTTCTGCCCATAATCGGGGTGAGTGGCGTCGTCTTGGCTGGGCGTCCGGCGGGGCGATGTTCGTGCGGGAAATGGAACCGGAATTCGTTCTGGTAGTCTTCAATCGCTTTCAGCGCGGTCAGCTCTACATTTGTGTGGCCGGTGAAGCGGCGCGGGTCGATCACCCAAGTGTCATAGCAGGCTTCGCCATGCACGATCTGCTGCGCAAGCAGCCAGCCATGACCACCGCCTTCGCCCAGTCCCGCCCGCAGGCCGATGATGCAGAATGCATTTCGTTTGCCAGGGATCGGTCCCACCAAAGGCGCGCCGTCGATGGTATAGGTGATCGGGCCGTTGACAACGGTGTGAATGCCGACTTCTTCCAGCACGGGCATCCGTTTGAAGACATTTTCAAGCACCGGCATGATCCGTTCAAGGTCATCAGGGCAAAGTGCATTAACGAAGTTCGGATCGATTCCGTCCATTCCCCATGTTCTGCAATCCTGTTCATAGAACCCGACCAGTAGTCCTTGTTTTTCCTGGCGTGAATAGAAGTCATCAATCGGGCAACGCAGAAGTGGTACGCGCTTGCCGAAATCGGTGATGGCCTGAATAGGTTCGGTCAGGAAATACTGATGCTCCATCGAGGCGACAGGGTGATGCACACCCATCATCGCGCCTACTTCGTTCACGCGGTAGCCACAGGCGTTAACAACGATGTCACAGTCGATATCACCGTGTTCGGTGTGCACCGTCCACGTGTCGTCCTTGTGCTGGGTCAAGCCAGTCACGGGCGTGTTGCGATACACCTCTGCACCAGCATTGCGGGCGCGGCGCGCCAATGCCTGACACAGTTGCGCGGGGTCAATGTCGCCATCCATCCCGTCCCACAGCCCGCCAAGCAGACGATCCGTTGTAATCAAAGGATGGCGGCGTGCGCATTCCTCGGGGTCCAGAATTTCATAATCGACCCCCACCCCCCTCGCCAGTGACGCGAAAGGGCGGTAGCCCTCCATCTGCTCGGGTGTGTTGGCAAGACGGATACCACCGTCGCCGTGGTGGTAATTGATCGGGTAATCGGGATCCGAAGCAAGTTCCTGATAAAGCTTGATCGAGTGCGATTTCAGGCCCACCATCGTCTGGTTCATCCCGAAATTCGTGACCTGCGCTGCCGAATGCCATGTCGTGCCGCTGGTCAACTCGTTGCGTTCAACCAGAACAACATCGGTCCAGCCTTCCTGCGTAAGGTGATACAGAGTTGAACAACCGGCGATGCCTCCGCCGATGACAACAACTTTGGTTCTGGTTTTCATGGCGCAACTCCCGATGACCTTTGATTCAACCATGGCAAACGTTTCATGCTTTGAAAAATAGTTTATTGAGAGATAAAATATCAAAAAAGCAGAGGTATGAGCTTGACCTTATCCATCCGCGCGATGCGCTACGTCCAAGCGGCGCTGCAACATGGCAGCATCACATCTGCGGCCGAAGCGATGCATGTCGCGCCTTCTGCTATCGCTGCGGCACTCAATCAGGCCGAAGACGCATTTGGCATGGCGCTGGTAACGCGCGCGCGGGCGAAAGGTGTGTTCCCAACCTTGGCCGGGCGCGATGTGCAGCGGCGCGTCGACGATTTGCTCGAGCGGTATGATGCCTTGTTGATGGATGTGTCAGATCTGCAATCGGGATTCGCCGGATCATTGGCGATCGGCTTTAACGCCCCGATCGCGCCGGCGTTTCTGCCACAAATCTGCGCGCCGCTTCTGGCGGCCCACCCCGATGTCACACTGTCATTTGCCGAAGCCGATAACACATCTGTCCAGAAGGGCCTGCTTGAGGGGCAGTTCGACGTGATAATTTTCGTGGCCGAATTGCCCAACCCCCAGATTGCGACGCAACCATTGATCTATGCTCCGACGTATTGCTTGGTTCCGGCCGATCATCCCCTTGCGGCTCGCAAGTCTGTGTCAGTTTCTGAAATCGTGCGCGAGCCGTTGATCCTTTTGGACCGGCCTGCCGCGCGGGGGTACTATATGGAACTGCTGGAACAATGTGGCGAGGCGTTTCGTATCGTGGCCACTGCTAATTCGACCGAAATGGTGCGTTCGCTGGTTTCCGCTGGAATAGGGGTGTCGTTGTTGAACATGCGTCCGCGCGAAGTCCCACCCTATGCTGGTCGCGAAATCCGTTGTCTACCGGTGTCAGATGCATCATCAGGCGTCACGCTTTCACTTGGCTTCGCACCTGGACCAAAGCGGCGGTTGGTGCAGTTGTTTGTCGACGCGTGCGCCGCGTTTTGCGCTGGGCCCGAAGGGGAGGCACTCATCGTCCCGGACAGCAGTGCATAATGTCGATCGAAAGTGCAGTTCAAAACGGAGGCATCAAAGACGCGGGCTTGACCGGCTGCCTGAACTGCCAAAAGCGTGCTGTCAGTCTAGTTCGAACCAGTCTCGGTTCGTCAGCGAATGCCGGAACTTGGGTGGAACAAAGCTGACGCCGCCCGGAAAGAGCGGCGGTTCGTTTGAGCTTGAATTTGTTGCGTGAGTAGAGGTGACGTTGCTGATTGAAGTGATGTTAGATCGAGGCGCAAACCGACGCGAATTTCGGCAGGCTTTGCATGGGCCGAAAGCGCAGAATCGCATGTTCTCGCTGCCGAAATGGAAGCTGGGAATTACAATGCAGCCTTTCGATCACGGCGCTTTGCGACATAACTTTCCAGCACTTCGCCCTCGTGATCCTCAGCCCGTCACAGGTAATGGGTTTCGCCGTTGATCTTCACAAAAACCTCGTTCGGATGCCATAGCCAGATGATACAAGTTCGTGCCCGACTGACACGGTT
>CBDTYC010000110.1:0-8323 GCA_965364495.1 uncultured Yoonia sp.
GGCCTTTCAATGTTGGCTCGCCCAAGCAATTGGGTGAAATCCTGTTTGATGAAATGGGTTTGCCCGGCGGCAAGAAAGGCAAGACGGGGGCCTATGCGACGGGGGCCGATATCCTCGAGGATCTGGCGACAGTGCATTTGTGGCCGGGGCGGGGGCGGGACTGGCGGCAGCTTGCAAAGTTGAAATCGACTTATACCGACGCGTTGCAGGAACATATCAATCCTGACACGGGCCGTGTGCATACGTCTTATTCCATTGCTGGCGCGAACACCGGGCGGTTGGCGTCAACCGATCCGAACCTGCAAAACATTCCCGTACGAAGTGAAGAAGGGCGGCGTATCCGCGAGGCTTTTGTTGCGGAAGACGGCAAGGTGATCGTCAGCCTTGACTACAGCCAGATCGAATTGCGGATTCTGGCCCATGTCGCGGGCATTGATGCATTGAAGCAAGCGTTTCTTGACGGGATCGACATTCACGCAATGACGGCCTCCGAGATGTTTGGCGTGCCATTGGATGAAATGACACCGGATGTGCGCAGGCAGGCCAAGGCGATCAACTTTGGTGTGATTTACGGGATTTCCGGCTTTGGACTGGCGCGCAATTTGCGGATTCCTCGCGGCGAGGCGCAAGGTTTCATCGACCGCTACTTTGAGCGCTTCCCCGGTATTCGCAGGTACATGGATGACACCGTCGCATTTGCCAAAGAACACAACTATGTCGAAACGCTGTTCGGGCGGCGCATCAACACGCCCGAGATTTCCGCCAAGGGACCGCAAGCCGGTTTTGCCAAACGCGCGGCAATCAATGCGCCCATTCAAGGCACTGCCGCCGACGTGATCCGGCGTGCGATGATCAGGATGCCTGCCGCGATCGCAGGCATACCTGCAAAGATGTTATTGCAGGTGCATGATGAATTGATCTTTGAGGTCGATGCAGACGCGACCGACGCATTGATCGCGGCGGCACGTGATGTGATGGAAAATGCAAGCGATCCTGCGGTGAAACTTGATGTAAAACTGTCTGTAGACGCAGGCCAAGGGAGAAATTGGGCCGAAGCCCACTAGTCAGATAGGAGAAGACCATGAAGAAGTTATTGGCTGTACTTTGTGCCTTCGCGGCAAGTTCTGCGTGGGCGCAAAACCTGCAATATCTCTCTGGAGATGGGGCTGCCTTCTCTTACAACAAGAACAAACACGGGGCTGTGCTGACATCGGTCGAGCCATTCGATGAAATGCAGGGATCTGCGATTTTTCCGGTTGGCGACAAGCTTTATCTTGGTCGTGCATGCGATGCATTCAGTCTGGACCACGGAGAAGGCACATGGGTCGCGACAGACGGCGGGTTCATCATCGATTTCGACGGGCTGCGTGTAACTTTTCCGGGTCAGCAGATTGATCTGGTCCCGCAGGATCGTTGCCGCGGCTAAACCTCTGTCTTTGAAACAAAAAGGCCTGCCACCCCGATAGGGCTGGCAGGCCTTCGCATTTGTCAGCGTTAGTTCACTGATTTTGCGTCAACAAGGTTTGCGTCCTGTTTCGCACTTGATGCAATCGCAATGCGACGTGGTTTCAAAGCCTCGGGCACTTCGCGGGTCAGGTCGATGTGCAACATGCCGTTTTCGTGGCTCGCGCCGGTAACCCGTACGTGATCGGCAAGATGGAAGCGACGCTCGAACGCGCGCGTGGCGATGCCGCGGTGCAGGAATGTCTTTTCTGCGTCGTCAGTGGATTTTCGGCCTGTGACATGAAGGCCGCGATCTTTGACTTCAATTGAAAGGTCTTCGTCGGAAAAACCGGCAACCGCGATGGAAATACGCCACGCATCATCATCTGTTTTTTCGATATTGTAAGGGGGATAGCTATTCTGGCCGACGTCGTTGGCAAGAGCGCGATCCATAAGATCGGCAATTTGGTCATAGCCAACAGTGGCACGGTAAAGCGGTGTCAGGTCAAATGCACGCATTTGGGTCATCCTTTTCTTAAGCGACAACAATTTGTGACCTTCCCGAAAGGGACAGGCCGTTCAGCACGGGACCCATCATTGGCATCCCGATGACTTTTATTTGGGAAGGATTTCGCGTGTTTTCAAGAGCCCTAGGGCCGGATGAATTTCGCGCCAGTGTCATTACGCTCGCCGCTTCTGATCAGGCGCTGCGTGCCGCGTTGGCGTGCTGGCGGCAAAGTTGCGAAATGCGACAATAACGCATTCAAGGGCCCAGCCAAAGACGGACCCAAAGCGACACGCGTGCCGTCCATCTGCGCCATGGCAGACACAACAGATGCAATGCGCATTTCACCGTTGACCATCAGAAAAACGGGTGATCCGCTAGAGCCGTATTCAACATCGCAGGTCATGACGATCACGCCGATATCCCGCCCCAATACCCGACAGCTTTCTTGCAGACTTGGCGCTTCTTCACGGCCACGGCCATAGGACACTACCCTGAGTTCGTCACCCGTCAAAGGACGGGGCGCGATCTGGTAGGGCTGCAGTCGTGCCATACGAATAGGGCGATCCAGTTCCAGTATGGCAATATCAAGCGCCACCGCAGGTGCATCTGTGGCATTTTCTTTGAAGTGATAGCCGGGGTGCGGAATGGCGCGTGCAATGCTGCGCGTTGCCTCTGCGCGTCCACCACGCAGGCCAGCGCGGAACGCGAATTGCGTAGGATCGACAGGCGTTCCGTCTGCGTTGTAGACACAGTGCGCCGCCGTCAGGATCAACTGTTCGCGGATCAGGGCCGCCGTGCAAAACCCCTTGCCGCGAATATCCAGACGCCCGACAGCCGCCAAGCCCTGGCTGTCTTGCATGGTGTGCAGTGGCATCAGGTCGCTTTGTTGTGCCTGCGCCCCGATCGTCAGGGCGCAAGTTATCACCGCATATTGCACAAGACGCTTAAGGGTCGCTCCAATCTTCATATTTTGAAACTGGCCGACACATAAGGCATCATTGTGGCATCACCGTAATATCGGGACTTGCGGTTCACGCTTGCCCGGCGCCGTTAGCGCGGGTGGCTGTGGGCCACCTGTTGCCCAATCCAAAAGCTCGACAGTGTGGACAATCGGCACATCCGTTCCGCCACCGATCTGCATCATACATCCGATGTTGCCTGCCGAAATGATATCAGGTGTCAGCGCCTCCAGAGTTTGAACTTTGCGGGCCTTCAGCTGTTTGGAAATCTCGGGCTGCATCAGATTGTATGTTCCCGCAGACCCACAGCAAAGGTGACTGTCTGCCGGTTCAAGGACGGTAAAGCCCGCCTTCTTGAGCAAATCCTTCGGAAAGGTCTTGATCTGCTGGCCGTGCTGCAGGGAACAGGCGGCGTGATAAGCGACTTTGGTTCCCTTGTGCGCGCCTTCCGGCATGTCAAGTTTCATCAGGATTTCGGACACGTCCATCGCAATAGCAGAAACGCGCGCCGCATCCGCCGCAAGCGGGTCATTGCGGAACATGTGACCGTAATCTTTGACGGTCGTGCCGCAGCCCGACGTATTGATCACAATTGCGTCCAATCCGCCGTTATCAATCTCTTTGACCCATGCTTTGATGTTCTTGGCGGCGGTTGCATGGCTCTCGTTTTCTTTGCCCATGTGATGGGTCAGAGCGCCACAGCACCCCGCACCTTCGGCGACGACGACTTCGGCACCCAGACGGGTGAGCAAACGAATGGTCGCATCGTTGATGTCCGTGTTCAGCGCCTTTTGGGCGCAGCCCGTCATCAGGGCTACACGCATCTTTTTATTCGCTGCAGGAAAGGTCTGCGGATCGTCATTGCGGCTGACAGGTGGAATGGTTTTTGGTGCCATTTCCAGCATTGCCCGCAAACGCGCGTCGGGCATGAAGCGGGCAAACGGCCGTCCGATCTTGGCGCCTAGCAGTGCCACGCGAAAGCGCATGGGATAGGGCAGAATGCGTGCAAGAATCCATCGTAGCGCACGGTCGGACAGTGGGCGATCATAGTTCTTTTCAATATATGCGCGGGCGTGATCAACCAGATGCATGTAGTGTACGCCAGAGGGGCACGTGGTCATGCAAGCAAGGCAAGACAGGCAGCGGTCGATGTGTTTGACCGTCTTGGCATCCGGCTTGCGGTTGTTTTCAAGCATATCCTTGATCAGATAAATCCGGCCGCGCGGGCTATCGAGTTCGTCGCCAAGGACTTGATACGTCGGGCAGGTCGCCGTGCAAAACCCGCAATGGACGCATGACCGCAGGATTTCGTTGGACCGTTGGATCGCAGGGTCGGTCAGCTGTTCAGGGGTGAAAGTGGTTTGCATTAGGTCATGATCCCGGGATTAAGGATGCCACGTGGATCAAACTTGGCACGAATGCCTTCCGTGATCGCGGCAAGGGCGGGGGCTTCTGGTTGAAAGGTCGGCACATCGGCCGTGCCGCGGATTAGCGTGGCGTGGCCGTCAAACGGGCCGATGGCTGCGCGCAAGTCGCGGCCACTGTCCGTCAAGGCCCAGATCAGACCACCACCCCAGTCGTATTGTACGGCTTTTGCGTCCATCTTTGCGACAATGCCCGCCGCGTCCGAAGGTTTGACAGACAGCCGCCAGACATCGCCGTCCTGTCCTGCAAAGGCCGTGACATCGCGCACGGCCTGCCAACTGGCCACGTCAGCGGCTTCGATGGTCGCATCACCAAATGTCTTGAGAAGATCGCGCAATTTCTCAGCACGATACTGCACCGATTTCTCAAAGCCTTCGACGCGGATCATCGTCAAGCCATCACCTGCTGCACCATTGGGCAGGTGGGCGACGCCGGTCGCTTCAAACGGGGACCCAAGTGCGGCTGACATCGCTTTGATCGCGTCAACATCAGAGAGGCCATGCAGCAAGACAGAGGCCGTTGTCTCGACGTTTGGCAGAACCTTCATCGAAATCTCGGTCAGCACACCAAGTGTGCCATAGGCGCCTGTCATCAGCTTGACGAGATCGTAGCCGGTGACGTTCTTCATCACGCGGCCGCCGTTTTTCACGATATTGCCTGACCCATCCACAAAACGGACACCCAGCATGAAATCGCGGCAGGCGCCCACTGAAATCCGGCGCGGTCCTGAAATGTTTGCCGCAGCCAACCCGCCCATCGTTGGCGCACCCGTGGTCCCCAGCAGGGCGCGATGGTCCATCGGTTCAAAGGCCAAGCGCTGGTTGTCTGCTGCCAGTGCCGCCTCTACCTCGGCGACGGGGGTTCCGGCACCGGCAACAATCGTCAGCGCGCCGGGTTCGTATAAGGAAATCCCACTTAGCGCGGACGTGCCGAGTATTTCGCCGTCACACTTGCCGATAGCACGCGTGCCGCCACCCTGAATGCGCAACGGGCCATTGGCCCCTTTGATCATCTGGGCCAGTTCTTCTTCGGTTTTGGGGGTCATATCGGGCTTCTTCCGGGTAGAGGTATTGGATGGGCGCCCCTGAACAGGGCGGGGGAAATGCCCCGATTATGCTGCGCGGCGTGCTTCCGAGTTGGCCAGCGGAAAGACTTTCGCAGCATTCAGCAACCATGCAGGATCAAACACGTCCTTGATGGCCATTTGCGCCTCAAGATCGGCCGGATCATACTGCACATGCATCAGGTCACGCTTTTCAATACCCACGCCGTGTTCACCTGTCAGGCAGCCGCCGACTTCGACACATAGCTTGAGGATTTCCGCGCCGAATTCTTCGCAGAGTTCCAGATCGCCGGGTTTGTTTGCATCAAACAGGATCAGTGGATGCATATTGCCATCGCCTGCGTGGAACACATTGCCGACATCCAGACCAAATTGTTTGGACATCTCACCAATCCGGCGCAGCACAAGCGGCAGGGACGAAACAGGGATCGTGCCATCAAGACACATGTAGTCATTGATTTGCCCCATCGCGCCAAAAGCGGACTTGCGGCCCAGCCATATACGACCTGCTTCGTCCGCATCTTTGGCTTCGCGCAGTTCAACCGGATTATGGCTGGCGGCGATTTCCATGATCAGTTTGAGTTGCGCATCAATTTCGTCGTTTGATCCTTCGACCTCGACGATCAAAAGCGCTTCGCACATGGGATAACCGGCTTTGGCAAAGTTCTCGGTGGCTTCGATGCAAGGGCGGTCCATGAACTCGATTGCTACCGGTAGGATGCCCGCCTTGATGATGTCGGTCACGACCTGTCCGGCCACCTCAGAGCTGTCATAACCCATCAGCACGGGGCGTGCGCCTTCGGGTTTGTGCAAAATCCGCAGGGTCGCTTCTGTCACAACACCCAATTGGCCTTCGGACCCGCAGATCACACCCAGAATATCCAGACCGCCGGCGTCCAGATGCGCACCGCCGATTTCGACAATGGTGCCGTCCATCAGGACCATCTTGACGCCCATCAGGTTGTTCGTGGTTACACCGTATTTCAGGCAATGCGCCCCGCCAGAGTTCATGGCGATGTTGCCCGCAATGGCACAGGCCAACTGGCTGGATGGGTCGGGCGCATAGAAAAAGCCGTTGGTTTCAACCGCGCCTGTCACCGACAGGTTGGTCCGACCTGTCTGGACGCGAATATAGCGGTCTTCGTAGTTTGTCTCGATCACGTCATTCATCTTGGCCACGCCAAGGATCACGCAATCGGCAGTCGGCAATGCGCCACCGGCAAGCGACGTGCCTGAACCGCGTGGGACGACAGGGACGCCCATTTCATGGCAAATCTTCAGGACGGCGGCGACCTCTTCAGTATTCGCAGGCAGGACGGCACAAAGCGGCGGGCATTTATAGGCGGTCAACGCGTCACATTCATAGGCGTGTGTCTCACGCTCGTCAGAGATGACCGCATCGCCGGGAAGCACTTCTTCAAGGCGCGCTACAATTTGCGCTTTGCGCATCAGCACATGCGCATTCGGGGTTGGCATTTCCATCTGGCGACTCCCATTATCCCTGTTTGGTAAAAATATATTACCAATTTTGCATTATGGCAAGTCTGGACTTTAAGAGCTAAAGATATCCGCATGCAAATACTTGAACACATGGCACTTCTTTCGCGGCTCGACTGGATTGCAGCGGGCGCGATTATCATTTCATGGCAAATTCTGGGCTGGATGGTCGAACATCCGGCCGCCAAACGCCCTTCTGTCACGGTTTTGATGTCGGAGCGGCGGCGAGACTGGATGAAGGTCTTTGTCACGCGCGATCCACGGATTTTCGACAGTCAGATATTGGCAAGTCTGCGCCAAGGCACAGCATTTTTTGCATCGACCTGCCTGTTGGCGATTGGTGGCGTTCTGGCCTTGGCGGGCAATACAGAGCCGTTGCGCGGGGTCGAAGCTGAAGTCACTGCCATGGCAACCCCCGTTCTGATTTTTCAACTGAAGCTGGGCCTTGTTGCAGTCCTGCTGACAAATGGTTTTCTGAAATTCGTCTGGGCAAATCGGGTCTTTGGCTATTGCGCCGTCCTGATGGGGGCCGTGCCAAATGACCCAAGCGACCCCAAGGCGTTTCCACGCGCGGCGCAAGCGGCAGAGTTGAATATTCGTGCAGCGATCAATTTTAATCGCGGACTGCGGACAATCTATTTTGCACTGGCGGCCCTCGCGTGGCTTTTGGGTGCAATTGCGCTGATTGTGGCGACTGTGGTTGTCATTTGGGTGGTCTGGTCACGGGAATTTGCGTCACTTCCACGGACAATTCTGATAAACGACAAAACATGAGACTCATCCCCGTTCTTTGCATCATTGCGACCCAATCTTTTGCAGACGCGCCTGCCGTCGAAGAGGTTGTGATCAGCGGCGACCGCGTGAGCGTGACCCTGTCCCATCCTGATACCGGCTGGGATCACTATGCCGACGGATGGGAGGGTTGGGATACTGACGGCAATAGCCTTGGCGTGCGCGTGCTTCTTCATCCGCATGTGACCGAACAGCCGTTTTCCAGATCGTTGTCCGGTGTGCAGATTCCGCAAAGTGCAACCGCCGTCTACATCCGCGCCCGTTGTAATGTCGACGGCTGGTCAGATGTGTTGTTCGAGGTGCGCCTCGACGACTAAGGTGTTTGGCCTAAGCGGTAGTCGGCCACAACAGGGTAGTGATCGGTCGGCCATTCCCCGTCGTATTTCTGCCTAAGCACAAAAGGACCAGCCGCCAAACGCGTGTCGGCGGTTCCCGCAATGTGGTCGATTGCGCCAAACAGATTGATCCCGCGGTTGAAATGGAAAGTCGCCCCCTCAACAGGCGCGAAATCCAGTCCTGTATCGGCAAGGATATCGGTTACTTTATCGCCCATGCGGGCATTCAGATCGCCGACAACAAAAACCGTTTCGCCCGCACTGCTCCATGGAGCTCTGCGCGCGGCGGCCAGTTCGACCG
>CBDTYC010000111.1:0-8214 GCA_965364495.1 uncultured Yoonia sp.
CCGCGGAAGAGACGGCTGCACAAAGAGATCCAGGACAACGTTTGCTGCCTCGGCAGCGGCGCGTCTGTTTTCTACCAGCTCTTCGAGCACATCAGCCAGCACGACCGGCATTGAAACGGTAGCACGCGCGGTAGCCGCCAACAGAATGTTGATTCGCTCGACTATGGTTTGAAGATTATGGGCCTGTGTCACAATCGCTTGCACAGCCTGCCGATCCGTCAACCCCGGTCGCACCCGGCCAATTGGCATCGCATTACGCACCGCAAGGCAAGGTGCGCCTGAACGCGGATTTCGCTGAAGAGGGTGAGGTGTTGCTTGGGTTCGGTCCGGTAGAGGCTGCGCTGAACCTTTCGCCTTCAGGTGATTTAGTGGAAGCCGCAGCGCAATTGTTTGCGTGTTTGCACCAGCTTGATGCGATGAACGCCAAGGCAATTGCGGTTTCACCAATTCCCGATCATGGTTTGGGGCGCGCGATCAACGACCGTTTGCGCCGCGCGGCTGCACCGCGCGCTTAGCTACGGTTCAACCGGCGTTCTGCTTTTCGATATGGCCGCGCAGTTCTTCCGCCTCGCGGCGGGCTTCGCGCAAGCCATCCATAGCGGCCCGAAGTTCCGCCTCTGTTTGGCTCAGTTGATTGGTGATCTCTGCTTCGCGTTGCTGTAGATAAGTGATCGCCTGATCGCGGGTTTCCTCGGCCTCATGCAAGGCTTGGGCCATCTGGTCCAGCTCGCCGATTTCGGCCTTCGTGACACGCGTGAAGCGGTTCACCAGCCAGCTAGCGAACCATCCCAAGGCAAATGCCACAAAGAGGATCACAGCGGTCGCAATAATGAATTCAGTTCTGTTCATGGGCCTTGCCTATTCGCTTGCTGCGGGGGCAGCGTCTTCGGCACCCGCCTCTGTCGTTTCTGTGGGCGCGTCTTGCGTTGCATCGTCAGTGATCAGAGCCTCTTCCGGTGTCGGTTCCGGCGTAATCAAACTGAACGAAATTCGGCGGTTCGCTTCGCGTCCTTCTTCGGTTTCATTGTCGGCAATCGGGTTCTCTTCACCAAAACCCACTGCCTCGAATGTCGACACCGGTACACGGCGGGCGCGCAGCGCGGTGAGTACCGCATCTGCGCGGTCTTGGGACAATTGCTGGTTCATCACTTCGCGCCCTTGGCTGTCGGTAAAGCCCGACACGCGGATCGGCAAATCACCGCATTTTTTCAAAATCTCTGCAATATCGTCGACGACGGGCTGTGTTGCAGCGGTCAGGTCAGCAGAGCCCGGATCAAAGGTAATTTTGCGACCTTCTGTGGCGGCAGAAATTTGCGCAATACATTCCTGTGGCGTGGGGATGCCTGCAATCGGGTCCAATGCCTTGACGTATGTCACGTCGATTTCGAAGTCGGCGGTCTGCCCCAACTTTTCGATCAAAAGACGCGCGATCACGGCGCTTGCGTCTTCGTTGCCCGTATTGCCCCGCACAATCAATGTGTTGGGTTCGACGCTGACGGCCCCGTTGGACAATTCCGACAATGCTTCGAGGCCTGCAAGAATACGGACCGACCAACCGCTTGGCAAACCTTCGGTCACACGCGTGCTCATGACGATGTTGCGTTGGCCAAATTTGGCGTTCGAAAAGTTTTCGACGACGGTATTGGTAATCTGGTCAGGCACGCGTCCGCGCAATTGCACTTGGCCTTCGGGGCTGCGTGTCGCTGTGAACTGGGGCAGGGCGCCTGCAGTTTCATCAGGCAGGGCTGGCAATTCAACGGATACGGCAAAAGCATCAGGCAACGCGTTTTCCAAACGACCAACGATGTTGTCGAACGTTGACTGTGCAGTGCCAACGGGTGCAACCAGCGTCACATCGGTATCCGAAATCGTGACAATACCGCCTTCAAGATCGCCAACAGCCGAAATTGCGAGCGCGACAGCCTCGCCCCAGGTTTGCGACGGGGCACCCAATGCCAAGACACAGGTGGCCCGTTCCTGAAATCCGGCTTCGGAGGCTGCTGTCAATATCTGTGCAAGCGCCGCTTCGGTATCTGCGGTACACGCATCAAAGCGCGGGCCGTCTTCGTCCAGAACAAACCGCGTCGTGAACGGCGATATGACGGGGCGCGGTGCGCTGATCTCGATCGCCAACCGCACGCCGTTCGGGGTATTACGTGCCAAGGCAATTTCAAGCTGCCGCTTTTCCTCGGGGCTATCCGTAATCGCATTTACCAACACGCGGTCTGCGCTCACTGAAATTTTTGATTTGTTCAGCATTCCAAGGGCGCGCAGCGCATAATTCACGGCGGCGCGCCACGTTTCAGGTTCCGGATAATCGCCAGATTCGAGCAAATCGGTGACGGTCAGGCCGTTCGCTATCCTCTGAATGCGGTTTGTAAGGGCTACACGATCTGTTGAAGCGGGGATCAGGCCGATAAGCGAGACGCCTGCGTCGTTGCGCAAGATCTCGATTGCGAATTCCGGAGGCACGATTTGCGCCGAATCGCTGACCGACAGGTTGTCGATAACCCTGCTTGCGTCCACTTGGCGGCCAGCAGCCGAAATTGCGCGAAACCGTACGGCTTCGGTCGGTGCTTCACCTTCAAGAATGACTTGCAGGCCGTCACCCAGCACGGATGCCCACTCATGCCCTTGATCTAAAAGCGTTTCTTGTACCGCAATCACCGAGCGTTGCTCGACCTGTGATACGGTGGCTTGCGCGGCCACCAAGGCGACCGCTGCTGCAGCAGCAAAAACGACTAAACGCGTAAAGATCATTGAGAGGCGCATAACGGTCCGGAACTAGTTGTGGCCACTGCATAGGGCCAAGGGGGCGTGTGCACAATCACACCAAAAGAGCTAAGGCGAAAAATGGCAAAGGGATCAGTCCGGCGTCCCTGTTTGACCGAAACAGCCGCAGCAGCATATCAGGGTCATCAGAGTTAAATCGCCCGATCTGCCATGTCAGATGCCATCCCAGCGCCCAAGGGCCACCGATTGCAATGACCAGTGACAGGATAGACCGCTCATGAGCGGCAAGAACGACGGCCAGTCCGAAAAGAACGATCGTGACGGTTAGGAACAGACGCAGCCATTTGCGGGTTTGGTCCCCGAAAAGGCGGGCCGTTGATTTGACGCCAATCAATGCGTCGTCCTCGGCGTCTTGATGGGCGTAAATCGTGTCGTAGAACAATGTCCACGCGATGCCGGCCATATAAAGAACGATAGGTACAGGTCCGATGCTATTGGTATGCGCGGCCCAGGCAAGTAATGCGCCCCAGTTGAAAGCCAACCCCAAGAACGCCTGCGGCCACCAAGTGAATCGTTTGGCAAACGGGTAGATCGCAACAGGCAGCAAGGCGAGGACGCCCAGCGCAATTGCGGTCGGATAAAATGTGATCAGGATCAGGAATGCCACAAATGCTTGGACAATCATCCAGATCGCAGCCCCTTTGAGTGTGACCTGACCCGACGGAATGGGCCGCGAGCGAGTACGCGCAACGGACCCGTCAATGTCACGGTCGGTAATGTCGTTCCATGTGCAGCCAGCCCCACGCATCAGGAATGCGCCAATCCCGCAGCCCGCAATAGTCCAAAGGTCATGTTGGCTGTAGCTGTCCGTTGCAAGAATCGCCAGTGACAGCCCCCAAAGGCAAGGCAGATAAAGCAACCAAGTCCCGATCGGCCGATCCGCACGGCTAAGCCGCAGATAGGGCCGCGTCATCGCGGGCGCAAAGCGGTCGACCCAGTTGTCTTTGACCGCATCGGCGACGGTCCCGTTCGGCTCTGGCATCTGCGCGTTCTGGGTCATATGATCCGGTCTATGGTTTCCAAGGTTCGTCTTTATGTAGATCACCCTTTAGGGCAAGGGCAATCAGTTCCGCTGTCGCGTGAACAGGCGCATTACCTATTTGGGGTCATGCGGCTGGACGAAGGTGCAGTGTTGTCACTGATCAATGGGGCCGACGGCGAATGGGATGCGTCCGTTGAAAAGGCGGGCAAGAAGGGCGGGATACTGCTGTGCCAGATCCAGACGCGGCCCCTGCAACCGCCGCCTGATCTTTGGCTGCTGTTTGCGCCGATCCGCAAGGAACGGACCGCCTTTATCGTTGAAAAAGCTGTCGAAATGGGCGCTGCACGTATTTGCCCTGTGCAGACAGATTATACCCAAAGTGCGAACCGCATTCGCCAAGACAAGTTACAGGCCCATGCTATTGAAGCAGCAGAGCAATGCGGTGGAACCTTTGTGCCACCGGTCGAAGATCTGACCAAGCTGGACCGGTTTCTGTCCGACTGGCCGACCGACCGCCAGTTGATGTTTTGTGACGAAATATTGATCGGCGATCCTGTCGGCCTTCCGGAAATCAACGGGCCTTGGGCCATTTTGATCGGTCCCGAAGGTGGTTTTTCACCGGCTGAACGTGACCGGTTGCGCAGTTTACCCTTTGCTCATGCCGTTAGCCTTGGGCCGCGTATCTTGCGGGCTGATACCGCTGCCGTGGCGGCCTTGACCGTCTGGCAGCAGGCGTTGGGTGATTGGAAATCCAATGACTGATTTCTTTCGTCCCGAAGTCCGCGCGTTTCTCTGGCGTTGGCGCGAGGTCATACTTGCCGGCGTGGTCCTTTTGCTGGGCATCTGGTGGGCGTTGACCGGTGTCGGGATCAACGAATGGCTGGGTTATATCTTTTGCCTAATCGGCATCGGCTGGGGCATCGCCGGCATACAACGTGCGCGTTTTGCACAAGACGGCGATGGTCCCGGTGTGGTCCAGATCCGTGAACGCCGCTTGGCTTATTTCGGCCCGCTCGACGGTGGCGTGATCGATGTAGAGGACCTGACCAGCCTTGAAATCGACCCAACCAGCCATCCGGAACCAAGTTGGGTTCTGACGGGGATTGATGGTCAACGCCTTTTCATTCCCATCAACGCAAAGGGGGCCGAAGATCTTTTTGATGTTTTCG
Source organism: uncultured Yoonia sp. (assembly GCA_965364495.1). GTDB lineage: Bacteria > Pseudomonadota > Alphaproteobacteria > Rhodobacterales > Rhodobacteraceae > Yoonia. The sequence continues at coordinate 4,945 of CBDTYC010000111.1, forward strand.
CCGCACTGCCCGGTATCAAAACCAACACCGTGCTGGACGTGCTTTCACGCACACCTGATGCGCGGGTAACAGTATGGAGCCGCGTGAAGCCGCTCTTGCATTGACAGCGGTGGTCGGGCAATGCACCGATAACACCTGACAATTTTTCGAAAGGCTTGCGCCCATGTCTATCCCTCAATCCGGCGGCGGCCCAATTGAACACCACGATCAACTGGCCGAGGTGTTGGCCAAAGGCTGCAAGCCCAAAGAAGATTGGCGCATTGGCACAGAACACGAGAAATTCGGCTATTGTGCGGATACACTCACGCCTTTGCCATACGAAGGTGCGCGTTCGATCAAGGCTGTGCTTGAAGGTCTGGAAGGTCGCTTTGGCTGGGACCGTGTCGAGGAAGAAGGCAACATTATCGGGCTGACGAAAGACGGCGCGAATGTCAGTCTGGAACCAGGCGGTGCGCTTGAACTGTCCGGTGCCCCGCTTGAGACGATCCACCAAACCTGTGACGAGGTGAACAGCCATCTGGCCGAGGTGAAATCGGTGTCAGACGAGATTGGCGTGAAATTCATCGGGCTTGGGGCGGCACCAGAGTGGACGCACGAGCAAATGCCGTTGATGCCCAAGGGCCGCTACAAGTTGATGAACAACTACATGCAAAAGGTCGGCACCATGGGAACCGCCATGATGCGCCGCACCTGTACGGTTCAGGTCAATCTGGACTTCGGCTCCGAGGCCGACATGGTTCAGAAGATGCGCGTCGCGATTGCATTGCAGCCCGTAGCAGCGGCCCTTTTCGCTAATTCGCCCTTCTTTGAAGGCAAAGTTAACGGTCACAAATCTTGGCGGTCGCGCATCTGGCGTGATCTTGATGATGCCCGTACCGGTATGGTGCCTTTCATTTTCGAAGAAGGCTTCGGCTTTGAAGCATGGGTGCAATGGGTTCTCGATGTGCCGATGTATTTTGTTTATCGCGACGGAAAATATATTGATGCGCTGGGCATGTCGTTTCGTGATTTCCTGAAAGGCGAACTGCCTGCGCTGCCCGGTGAAAAACCGCTACTGTCAGACTGGGCTGACCACCTGACCACCGTATTCCCAGAGGCCCGCGTCAAACAATATATCGAAATGCGCGGCGCTGATGGCGGCCCTTGGCGGCGTTTGTGTGCCTTGCCCGCGTTCTGGGTTGGTCTGATGTATGACCAAACGTCGCTTGATGCCGCGTGGGACCTTTGCAAGCATTGGACCGCCGAACAACGCGATGCATTGCGCATTGCCGCATCGGTTGACGGCCTGCAGGCCAAGGTTGATGGCATCGATATGTACGACCTTGCCCGTGAAGTCGTCGCGATTTCCGAGGCGGGATTGAAGGCCCGCGCCAGGCCCGGTGCGGGCGGGCTCGTACCGGACGAGACGCATTTCCTGAACGCGCTGAAGGAAACGCTTGAAACCGGTGAAACACCTGCGGATGAATTGCTACGCAAATATCATGGCGAATGGGGTGGCGATCTGAAGCGGATTTACGCAGAGTATAGCTACTAGGCTTTGGCCTTGCTGCCACCGATTTTGGTTTCGGTGCCAGCGCGCAGCCGTTTGATATTGCCCCAGTGGCGTGCGTAGATCAGCAACCCCAGAATGGCGCTGAGCAGGAAATAGGCACCATTGCCCGTCAGGGCCACCACAATCGGCGTCCAACCCGCTGCGAACAACGCGGCAAGCGACGAATAGCGTGAAATCGCTGCAATAACGAGCCAGATCAGGCATGCTGCAGCCCCCATCGGCCATGACAGCGCCCAGAGTATGCCCAGATAGGTGGCCACGCCTTTCCCGCCTTTGAAACGCAGCCACACTGGAAAACAATGCCCCAGAAACGCCATGAGCGCGCCGAACTGGGCGGCGTCTTCTGACGCAAGGGCGCGGGCCAACAGGACGACGATTGCGCCTTTGGCTGCGTCAAAGATCAAGGTCAGGACTGCCGCTTTCTTGTTGCCGGTCCGCAGGACATTCGTCGCGCCGATGTTGCCGGACCCGATCTCGCGCAGGTTCCCGAGGTTCATGAACCGCGCAAGGATCATGCCGCTAGGGATTGACCCGAACAGATACCCGATGACACCCCAAAGAATGACTGTTCCATATGCGATCTCAGCTGCTGGCATTATATCTTCTCCCAGACGCGGTTTCCGTCGACCCAAGTGCCAAGGACGCGACCTTGCATGATTGCGCCGTCAAAAGGCGTGTTCTTTGATTTCGACAATAGCGTATTGCGATCCAACTGGAATGGTGCGTGCGGGTCAAACAAAATCAGGTCCGCAGGTGCGTCCGCTGCCAGCCGCCCTGCCGCCAGCCCAAGCAGTTTCGCAGGGTTCAAAGCCAAAGCGCGGAACAGGCGCGGCAGGTCGATCATCTCGGCATGATAAAGACGCAGCGCCGCAGGTAGCAGGGTTTCAAGCCCCACAGCACCGCTCGCGGCCTCTTCGTATGGCAGACGTTTGCTTTCTTCATCTTGCGGCGTGTGCATCGAACATATGATGTCGATCAGCCCTTCTGCAACGGCTTGCACAACGGCGATGCGGTCATCTTCGCTGCGCAAAGGTGGTTTGAGTTTGAAGAAAGTCCGGTAATCGGCGACGTCCAGTTCGTTCAACGTCAAGTGATGCACACCAATACCAGCCGTGATTTTGACCCCGTTGCGCTTGGCGCGTTCCAGTGCGGGAAGGGCGCGCGCAGTTGTAATCTGGTCCACATGATAGCGGGCGCCTGTCATCTCCAGCAGGCTGATATCGCGATCCAGCGCCATCCGTTCGGCCATCGGGCTGACACCGGGCAGACCGCGCAAAGACGCGAACTTGCCCGACGTGACGGCGGCACCTTCGGACAGGACTGGCTCCTGAATATGGCCAATGACCAGCGCATCCAGCGACCGCGCATAGGTCAGCGCACGACTGTAGACTTTGGTGTTGGTCACGACACGGTCGCAATCCGTGAAAGCCACGGCACCTGCGTCCTGCAAAAGACTGATTTCGGTCATTTCGCGGCCATCGCGCCCTTTGGTAAGGGCGGCCATCGGTAGAACATGCACCGGCGCATCTTGCTGCGCACGACGTTCCACGAACTCGAGCGTTTCGGGCGTATCAATCGCAGGGAGCGTATCGGGGCGGGTCACAATTGTTGTGACACCACCGGCAGCGGCAGCACGTCCGGCCGAACGGAAGGATTCCTTGTGCCGTTCGCCCGGTTCGGACACTTTCACACCGATATCAATGATCCCGGGGGCAAGG
>CBDTYC010000112.1:0-8209 GCA_965364495.1 uncultured Yoonia sp.
GCATCGCCGGTCTTGATCCAACCGCAGGACTGTACGAGCCAGAGGCGCAGGATCTTTCCACTTTGTTCACAGCACATCTGCAAGACAGCCGCGCGGCGGGGTTTTCCGACTGCTCGCCGGGCCGGTTCTTGTTGCCCGGTGATCTGGCCGGATCGCCTGTCCTGACGTTTGCGCCCTTGCCAGACGGGAAATACCCGCGGGGATCACTTGGACGCGAATTCGAGCGGCGCTTCGAAAGCTACAAGCGCAATGTTGTACGGCCATTCTTTCGGGATCACTTCGCCAAGATCGACCGGCAGATCGTGCTCGTGGATGTGCTTGGCGCGATCCATGCAGGCCCTGCGGCACTGGATGATTTGCGGAGTGCGATGGCGCGCATCCTTGGAGCCTTCAGGCCGGGCAAGAACGATTTTCTAGCACGGATTTTCAAGGGTCGGCGGGTCGAAAAGATCCTGTTCGCGGCGACCAAGACAGATCACCTGCATCACAGCCAGCACCCGCAACTGACCGCCATCACCAAGGCCCTGCTACGCGAAGCCCAAGACCGCGCCGACTTTGCAGGTGCGCAAACCGCTGCCATGTCAATTGCTGCACTGCGCACGACCGTCGAAGACACGATTATGCATGACGGCGCGGAACTGGACGTCGTGCGTGGACGGCTATTGGAAACCGGCAAACAGGCCGCGTTCTATCCCGGCGCCTTGCCCGACGATCCCGCGCATCTTCTTGCCCCTGCACGGGCCGGTTCAGAAACATGGCTGGACGCTGATTATGGCATCATGAATTTCGCACCAGCTGCCATAACCCGCCGTCCCGGCGATGGACCACCGCACATCCGCCTCGATAAAGTCGCGCAATTCCTGATCGGAGATCGTCTATGACCCGTGGCCCTGTTCTGATTGATCTGGACGATTCCCACGCAGCCCAGCCCGATACGGCCCCTGTCGTGCCGGACCTGACCGATCCCCCGCAAGGGGCTGCTATGCAGCATGTGGCAGCTTTGGCAACCAGCCGACCGTCGCGATTGGCAAGGTGGTTCTGGTCACTGACATTTGCCTTGGTCGGCTTTGTGGTGTCGCTGGCCGCATGGGATTACGTCAATGCGCTTTTGGCCCGCTCACCTGTTCTGGGTGGTGTCGTGACAGGACTACTTGTGCTTCTGGTCGCTGTCCTTGCGGTCATCTGCTTGCGCGAATTGGCGGCCTTTGGGCGGTTGCGCAAACTGGACCGCATCCAGCACAGCGCCAGAGCTGCCTATTCCTCGGGCAAACTTAGCGACGCGCGGCTGGTGGTTAGCGCGTTGGATAGTCTCTATAAATCGCGTGATGACACCGCGTGGGGCCGTGCAGAGCTGAAGGCGCAGCAAGACGATGTTTTAGACTCCGACGGGTTGCTTGGTTTGGCAGAGATGACGCTGCTGCTGCCGTTAGACGCACGCGCCCAGCGCGAGGTCGAAGCAGCCGCACGTCAGGTCGCAACCGTGACTGCTATCGTTCCGCTTGCACTTGCTGATCTGTTCACGGCGTTGACCGCGAACCTGCGGATGATCCGGCGGATCGCCCAGATATATGGCGGGCGCGCAGGCACGTTGGGCAATTGGCGATTGACCCGCACCGTGCTGACGCATCTGGTGGCGACGGGTGCCGTGGCCGTCAGCGACGATCTGATCAGTTCGGTCGCAGGCGGCGGTATCCTTTCAAAGGTATCGCGCCGCTTTGGCGAGGGCGTAGTGAACGGCGCGTTGACTGCGCGGGTCGGTGTCGCCGCGATCGAGGTTTGCCGCCCACTGCCATTCCAAGCGGCCAAGAAACCCAGTGTGAGCGGTCTTGTCAGCCGCGCTTTAAGCGGTCTTTTCGGGCGCAGCGCTTAGTCCTTTTTGCGTCACAGCTAACTTGGGACCACCCGGAACCGGCAGCCGGACATGCACCGCCAGACCGCCCAGTTTGTTTGATCTGGCAAGGTACATGGTGCCGCCATACGCATTGATCAAATCCGATACGATCGCCAAACCCAAGCCCGTACCGGGTTTTGAGGTATCAAGGCGCTGCCCTCCAAGGGCTGCAAAGGCCAAGTCGCTTTCGGCGATGCCGTCACCGTCATCTTCGACACATATCAGGATTGCGGGTTCATCGGTTTGTCGGGCGGTCAGTTCAAATCGTGTATGCGACCATTTCAACGCGTTGTCCAAAAGGTTGCCGATGACCTCTTCGAAGTCGTTTTTGTCCATGCGCACACGCAATTCCGGCACCACGTCGACCCCGAAGTCTTTGTCGCTATTGCGGGCAAGCGCACCAAAGGCGCGCTGCATGCGACCCAACGCTTGATCAAGGTCGGTGGACGTACTGATCGACGCGTCGGTGCCACCAGCTCGCATCCGCGCGAAAGAGCGGTTCAACTGCGCATCCAGACGATCCAGCGCATCTTCGGCATCATCGATCACGACGCCTTCGGACCGCAAGCGGAACAGCGCATTGCGCATGATCGCGGACGGCGTCTTGATCGCATGAGCAAGATCTGCGGCTTGCCTGCGTGAGCTATGCAGGGTTTCCCTGTTACGCGCGAGCAGGCTATTGATGTCGTTCACTAGCGGGACGACTTCAATCGGGTAGTCTTCGGAATTCAGGCCATCCTCGTGTTCCCAGCGGGCCGAAACATCTGCGCGCAAAGCATCAAGCGGCTTTAAGACAGCCCTGACCAAGGCCAAAGCGCCGATCAGTCCGGTGATCGAAACAATGCCAAAGGCCCAAAACAAACTGCGGCGCAACAAAGCCGCTTCTTGCGCTAACGCTTCATACGAGGACGCCACCTGCACATGCCAGCGCGATCCATCATCCAGCGTCAGCCACTGGGACATACTCTGGACAAGTCCGTCTGTCGGCCCGGCAACATCGCGGCGCCGCACTTCGGTCTGCGCGGGGTCCGCCTCTGGCAGCAGTGCCTCGACCAATGATGGAGAGACGAACAGCTGCCCGTCCGTGCTTTGGATTTGCCAGTATTGGCCCGAATACGGGCGTTCATAGATAGGGTCGCCGATTGCGCGGCCAAGGTTTTCGGGAAAGGCCGCATTGTTGACAACAGCAACCAGAGCCTGCGTGTGCCGTGTCTGCAAGAGAGCATCAAATCGGGCTTCGGACAGCGCCGTAAGATAGGATGCCAGACCAACCAGACCCAGAACAATGGTGACAAACCCCCACAGCACCCCGCCAACCAGCGCGCGTGTCCGCAAAGACCTCATGCAGCCGCTTTAATGACGTAGCCGCGCCCCCGCACCGTTTCAATCAAATCGCCGCCCAGTTTCTTGCGCAACCTGTTTACGAAAACCGCAATCGTATTTGAATCGCGATCCCCGTCGTACTGGTAGATGTGCTGCGACAATTCTGTGCGGGAAACAAGACGGCCCGAATTATGAAACAGATAGGAAAGCACGGCAATTTCCTGTGCGGTCAGATTGATCGGCGTGGACTGAACCATAACCTGATTGGTGCGGCTATCAAAAGTCACTGCGTCCTTCTCGAAGACCGGACTCGCCTTTCGGGCGTTGCGCCGGATCAGCGCGCGCACCCGCGCCGACAGTTCCGCCATATGAAACGGCTTGGTAACATAGTCATCAGCACCAGCATCCAGCCCGTCAACGCGGTCTGACCAATCACTACGGGCCGTCAAGATCAGGACCGGCGTTTCTACCCCAACCGCACGCATTGCCTTGAGCACGGTCAGCCCGTCCTTTACCGGCAACCCGAGATCAAGGATGATCGTGTCGTAGGGTTCCGTCTCGGCTAGAAACAATGCCTCGGCGCCATCGGGGGCCACATCAACAGCAAGCCCGTCCGACATAAGGACATTCCTGATCTGGGTCGCGAGCGCGGGCTCGTCTTCGGCAATAAGAATTCGCATGGGTATATTCTAGTTCCGAGACGTGGCAGAAATTAGGCAAAAACAGTGCGACATTAGTCGTTTCGTCCATTTCCGCGCCCATTGCCACCGGCGTTATTTTCACCGGCATTCCCGCGGCTGTTCGATTGGTTCCCGCCACTATTGTTGTTATTGTGGCCAGAGGCAAATGCGCGCTGACCGGCATTTGCATTCGCAGCACCGCCCTGTGCATTTGCAGGCGGGGTTGTGCTTGTGTAATTCAAAACAGATTGCCCTTCATCAGAGCTCGGGTTGATTGCGCGGCCGGTTGCCCCATCCACCATAAGAGTTGCGATCTCGCCTACTTTGTCGCGGTAGAGAATCCGATAGGTCACGGCAGCATCACGCGCAAACGCGCGGATATCCAAAACATCCCCACCCGTAAATTTCTCAACCCCCGCGATCAAGGTTCTGGTGCGGATAGCGCGGTCTTCGGCAACCGCCAGGCGCAAGTCGGCTTGCGACAACTCGCGTACTTCTGCGGCTGCAGGACTGGTCCAAAGAAGGGCCAATAGAAACAGGTTTCCAGCTTTCATGACGGATCTTTTAAATCAGAAAATCAGGATTTCCGCTAGCCTTTCCTGCCGAGGCGGTCAGCTACCTGCCTTTGCTTCGAGTCCAATGCGCGGGTCCGACGACAGCCGATCAATAATATCATCTACTTTCGGAAAACGCTCTGTCATTTCTGCCCGGTGGCGCTCAAGATCAAAGACGTTGTTTCCGGACCCGTTCGCTAGCGTTGGACGTGCGTAATACGGGTTCTGGAAGAGATGCTGGTTCAAAATGTATCCTTTCGCGGTTGCAGTGACTGTTGACCGATGTCGCGCTTGCGACCGAACTGAATACACTTTTAAGGTTAGTGGAACCACACCGGAAGCCAAGGACTATTGAGGCCCTCTCATGAAAAAAGTTCGCAAAATTCCACTGCACTGTGCGCGGGCCGACTAGCTCGGGGCCGGTTTTTATTTTTATTACAATGCTTTATTGTGATTAACTGCTCACATAGCAAAGCAAGCATCCGTAGCGTGGCAGTATAACAAGCCCCGAAAACCCTTCCATTTTTGCCTAAAAAATGGGCAATCAATTTCGAGCGCTCCAAAAATGACGTTTGGAATCACCGATTGACAGGAATTGCGCATTTGTTGATTTTTACGCAATGTTGAAGCAGCGAACCTCTTTGCAGGACACCCGCGCCCGGTTCGCTTGGGACATTCCGGCACGCTACAATATCGGCGTTGATATTTGCGACAAACACGCTGCAACAGCACCCGAGCGGACTGCAATTATTGATGTTGCTGCTGATGGCAAAGTAACCGAGCATAGCTTTGGGACTTTGCGTGATCTGTCAAACCAGCTGGCCCATGTGCTTTCCGAAAAAGCCGAAACTGGCGACCGGATCGCGGTGCTACTACCGCAATGTATGGAAACCGCAGTAGCCCATGTGGCGATTACCAAAATGGGCTGCATTTCGCTGCCCCTGTTCACGCTTTTCGGACCCGAGGCTCTGCTCCATCGCCTACGCGATTCAAATGCCCGCGTTGTTATTACCAACACCCAAGGTGCGGCTATTCTGGCTGGGCTTTCCGCAGAATTGCCATCGCTCGGGCGCGTTTTCTGCATCGACGGAGCGCAGCCCAACGCGGATTGCTTTCACGCAGCATGCGCCGCACAACCAACCACCTTTGCCCCTGTTGATACCGCCGCGGATGACCCCGCTATTCTGATCTATACATCCGGCACCACCGGTGCGCCAAAGGGCGCACTGCACGCGCACCGCGTTCTGCTGGGCCACCTACCCGGTGTCGAGATGAGCCACGATTTCTTTCCTCAGGAAGGCGACAAAATCTGGACACCTGCCGACTGGGCTTGGATCGGTGGGCTTTTGGATGTGCTCATGCCCGCCTTGCATCACGGTGTTCCAGTCGTGGCCTGCAGGTTCCGGAAATTCACTGCGAAAGCGGCGTTTGACCTGATCCGCACCCACGGTATCCGCAATGCGTTTCTGCCGCCAACGGCGCTCAAACTGATGCGCCTTGAAACGCCAGACACGCCCGTCCCGATGCGTTCCGTCGCCAGTGGCGGCGAAACCTTGGGGAACGAACTGATCACGTGGGGCCAGCAGGTCTTTGGAACGACAATCAACGAATTCTACGGACAGACCGAATGCAATATGATCGTGTCGTCCTGCGCGGCACTGGAACCCGCAGAGCCCGGTGTGATGGGTTTCGCGGTTCCGGGTCATGCGGTGGACGTCATCAACGAGGACACCGCCACGTTTTGCCAGACGCAAGAAGAAGGCAGCATCGCGGTCCGCGCGCCTGATCCTGTCATGTTCCTACGCTATTGGAATAACCCTGATGCCACCGCAGCCAAATACATCCGGATGGGCGGCGATGACTGGCTGTTGACCGGTGACAAGGGCCGTAAAACACATTCAGGGCGCATCCAATTCATCGGACGCGATGACGACATCATCAGCTCTGGCGGGTATCGCATCGGCCCCCCCGAGATCGAGGACTGTCTGCTGACCCACCCCGCTGTGCAACTGGCTGGTGTCGTGGGTCAACCTGACGCCATTCGCGGTTCCATTGTCGTGGCCTACATCCGGTTGGCGGATGGTTTCACCGGCTCTGACACGCTGGCGGCAGAGATCGCGGATCACGTGAAATCGCGGTTGGCTGCTTATGAATTCCCGCGCGTTGTGCGGTTCATCGATGACATGCCAATGACTACGACCGGCAAGATTATCCGCGCCGAACTGCGGGCGCGCGCAGAGCAACATGTTATGTGACGCGAGCTGCACCGGAAAAGGCATACTTTGGCAGGCGTTTCCGACCGGGCGGATCCACACACGCCGTTGAGAAAAGCGCGCCTTGAGATCGGTCGTAAGGTTTATCCGATATTAACCATTGCGGGCCTATATTTCTGGATGACAACAGCAAGTGACGACTAGAATCTGCGGCATTCTGGCGTTAAACGGCAACCAATAACGAGTTTTGTAAGAATTTATATGATGCGATTAATGAGTATTCTTGGCCCCGAGGCGACAATCTTTCTATGCGCTGGCCTCATCGTCTTTGTTTTTAAGGCCATTACGTAGTTCGAAATAACAATATGCCGCCGTAGGTAGGGTTTGAACCTTGCCCCAAAGCGACTACCTTTGATCGTGACACTGCGACGAAGGATTTTTGTGATGTTCAGACTTGCCGCCGCGGCAGCCCTTTTTTCCACGCTTGGCTTTTCCGCTACCGCCGCCTGTGTCGGAGACAGCTTTTTTGACCTGATGACCGATGCGCAGCGGGCAGACCTTTCCGCGAGCGTTGCAGATATGCCCTATGCCGAAGGGTTGACGTGGACCGCGACCAAAGGCCCGGACACGCTGACAATCGTGGGGACGATGCACATCTATGATCCCCGCCTTGAAATTATCCGTCAAAAAATCGCAGATGCAGTGCAGTCCGCCGACCTTGTGATGCTGGAAGCGACGCCCGCAGAAGAGGCGGCGCTGCAGGAACTGATTACCACCGATCCGGGGCGTCTGTTTATTGTGGATGGTCCAACCCTGCCCGAACGTCTGGACGCGAAAACATGGCAGATGGTAGCAGATGCTGCCACACAACGCGGTATTCCATCCTTCATGGCAGCAAAGATGCAGCCTTGGTATCTTTCGCTCACGCTCGCCATTCCGACCTGCGCCGTCCAGGAAATGCTGTCCGGCATCAGCGGTTTGGACAAGATGATCACCCAGGACGCATTGGATGCAGGCATCCCGTTGCAAGCGGTCGAGCCGGTTACGACGCTTTTTGATCTGTTCAAGGGCCAGACAATCGAAGAACAGATCGACATGCTGCGCGTTAATATGCTGGCCCCTGAGCTGCAACAGCAGATGTTTGTCGCGATGCTTGATCTTTATTTCGCCGAAGACGTGGGCCGCTTGTGGGAAATGTCCCGCATCGCGATCGCAGAAATGCCAGAGCTTGACCCGGCAGAGGGCATGGCGATGTTCGACGAAATGCAAAATGCGCTTCTGGATAGTCGCAACCGCAACTGGATACCCGTCATTACAGAGGCCACCGAAGATCATGACGATATCATCGTGGCTGTCGGTGCAGCACATCTGATCGGGGATCAGGGCATTCTGCAACTATTTGAAAACGAAGGCTGGACGATCACACGCATCCCTTAAGCGTCGCCATAATCCTTAAGCCCGATACGTCCCGCATCCGTCAGGTCGTAGACGCCCCGCTGGACCCGCGTAAACCAGCCATAGTGATCGGCCGCCATGATCGCTGTGGCT
>CBDTYC010000113.1:0-7998 GCA_965364495.1 uncultured Yoonia sp.
GTCGCATGGTGAGCGTGAGTCAGGGGCCCCTCAGTTGGACGTACACGTCTGCTCCGATGGGCCGGCTCGCCCCGCGTGCTGACTCGGTCGGCCAAGAGTTGCAGTTCAGTTACGATGATGTCAACCGACTCACGGCGCTGTCCCTGGCCAGTGGACGCACTTACGGCTACGAGTATGACGCGAACGCCAACCTGGTGCGCATCACCCCCGAGGAACGCTCAACCGCGTTACGGGCTGCACAGACCATAGGACTGAACGCCGCCGGCGTGGACCTGCTGCGGTCCAAAGACGGACCACGGGTGATCGAGGTGAATTCTTCCCCCGGTCTTGAAGGTGTTGAAAAGGCGACTGGCCTCGACATCGCCGGAAAGATTATCGACTATATCGAAAAGAACGCGAAGCCGAACGCAACAAAAACCAAAGGCAAAGGATGACCAAACGTCCGAGTTTTGAGATCGCAGGCCACAGCATTGCCGCGGGAACCCGCAAGACCGTCAATCTGCCTGTCAGTACATTGTACGACCACACACCTGTTACCCTGTCTGCTCATATCATCCATGGACGCAAGGATGGACCGACCGTTTTCGTAAGTGCCGGCATTCACGGCGACGAAGTGATCGGGGTTGAGATCGTCCGCCGCGTGATGCGACTGAATAAATTGAAATCGCTTGCCGGTACCTTGATTTTGGTCCCGATTGTAAACTCGTTCGGGTTTCTTAATCATTCCCGTTATTTGCCCGACCGACGTGATCTGAACCGTTGTTTTCCGGGTTCGCCCAATGGATCGCTTGCTTCGCGGCTGGCGCATATCTTCATGACAGAAATCGTTGCGCGATGTTCACTCGGGATCGATCTACACTCCGCCGCCATTCACCGGACAAATCTGCCGCAGGTGCGGGTGTCAGCCAATGATGCGCAAACACTTCATCTGGCGCATGTGTTCGGGGCGCCTGTGATCCTGACCAGCGGCCTACGCGATGGAAGTCTGCGCACAGAAGCCAAGAAGAGCGGCGTTTCGATCCTGCTGTTCGAAGCGGGCGAAGCGATGCGCTTTGACGAAATGTCTGTCCGGTCTGGCGTTGCCGGCATTATGCGCGTTTTGAAAGAGATCGGGATGCTTTCCGGCTCTGGGATCGCGAAACCAAAAGCCAAATCAATCATTTGCGCGAAAAGCAACTGGCTGCGTGCGCCTGTCGGGGGATTGCTACGGAATTTCAAAGCCGAAGGCGATGTCGTCGAAGAGGGCGATATCGTAGCCGCAATTTCAGATCCCTTTGGTGATGGCGAAATCGAAGTTGAAACCCGCTATAGCGGCATTATTGTTGGCCGTGCGCTGATGCCCGTCGTGCACGAAGGTGACGCGCTTTTCCATATTGCCGCAGTGAAATCCGCCGACGCAGCCGAAGCCGCAATTGACGGTTTGGCATCGCAACTCGAAGCAGACCCGCTCTTTGATGAAGATGAAATCATTTAGGCATTGCGGCTCGGTTTTCCCGCGTCTGCGTGTATTCCACAACAACCCTTGAGTTTATCCTGAATTGCTTTTTACTGTCCTGCGGGGATGGTGTGCGCCAATGATCTGTCTTGGCGCAAAAAAACGGGCTAACGATGACATGATATTCGAACCCGATTTCACATCGGCAAAACGCGACGATGGCGCCATTCTCAAATTTACACGACTGGAACGCCGCGCACTGGTTTTCTTTAATACCAACGCAGGCCGGATTCTGACGCGCAACCAGATTCTCGACGCCGTCAGTGAACCTGGCTCTGAAAAGAATGATCGCAGCGTCGATTTTCTAATCAACCGCATTCGCACAAAATTGGGGGATAGCGCCCAAGACCCCCGCTTTATCGAAACATTATACGGCGAAGGTTACATCTGGCTTGTACCCGCAGTCACATCAAAGATCGCGCATAACGACGCATTCATTGTGATCGGCCCGTTTCGCAGCACAGCCAGCCTTGGGGCACAATCGGTCCGCGCGTTGGAAATCGCGCAGTTGCTCAGGCGGGATCTGCAGGCGGAACTGCGCGAAGATCAAACGATCGCCATTGCCCCTGACATTTCCCCCGAGCAGTTAAGAAACGGACCGGTTGTTTCGGTTCAACTTGGTTTCTTTCGCAATGGCGGCCTTTTGGAATGCGTCGTTACTGGCAGGCATTGTGCCAGTGGGCGGCTTATCTACGTCAACCGTTTTCCATTAGAGCCCACCGACGCCCCGTCGCCCGACATCGCCTCGCATACACAGCATATCGCCAAGGAAATTCTGACCAACCACTGGCACCATCTTGCGTCACAACGCGCGGCGGATGCGCCGCTGCCTGTCGCAATGCACGACGCGGCCGAACTTTCTAAACCGGGGGATTCTTGGGATGACAGCAATCGCCGGCTGCTGACGCTCAAGGCGAACGTCTCAGATGATCCGGCAATGAAACTGATGTGGGCCACACATCTGCACAGCAAATATATCTATAAAGGTCAAAAACTTTTCCGCACCGGTGCGGCAACATGCGCGCAGGACGAAGAGGAGATCGAGCGCCTGGTCCTTGAATCGCTGGATTTTGCACAAACCCGTCCGGAATATGCTGTTATGGCCGCGAAGTTATTGTATTTCGTTGACCGCAGCTATCGGGACACAGCCCTTGAACTTGCTGCATTGGCGCATCAGTCCGACACCGCCCTGACTTCTTCGCTGGCCATTGTGGGTCAGCTACATGGCTTTACCGATAACATGGACGCCGCCGAGGAATACCTGACCCAAGCCGTCAATATGAGCGAGGACGGGTCCGAGCTGCAAATCTATTCCCTGTTCATGCTCTGCCAAGCTTACTGCGCCAATGGTGACCGCAGCAAACTGGCGACGACGCTCAAGCGGATTTACAAACTACGCCCTGCAACTGTCGTCGTGTTCGAGCCTTTTTTCACTGATCCAATGTCACCATCTTTGCGTGCAAGGGCCATGACACTTCTGCTGAAACGCGATCAAGCGACGGCAATGCTGCAATACGGATACTATATTTCCGCACGCCTTTATGAAAACCCGAAACACCGCGAAAATTCGCTGCTGACACCCGTCAATTTGATCGTCCGACGATTTGGGCACAGTGTCGTACCGGATGAGGTTGCTGCGTGCCTGCCTAACCTAACCCGCTAATCTCGCGCTGTTATTCTGAGTTTCAAATATTCCTGCAACATTCCTGCGCGAAGCTTTCAGAAGGTCGCGCAAGTGGGTTCGGTTCTCGTCAAACCTCCCATCAACCGCGCCCCTTTTAGAGTAGGCGAAAGGTACTGGAAGATCATTACTATTTGGGCAGCATCTCCCGTGCTGTCACGTCATATCTTTCCGTTGCCACGCGTGTCCCTGGTGACCGGTGCCTTGTTGGCGCCGGTCACAACACCTGGATTGGAGAAAAAAGATCACCGATGTCATTGGATTATGCGCTGGAATTTTTGTCCTCGTCACTTTCTCGATGAGTTCGATGTTGTGGCTGCGCTTTTTTGCCATTGCGTCAAATGTTTGCTTTATCATTTACGGTGTGTCGATGGACCTGCTGCCCATATGGCTGCTTCACGCACTGCTTTTGCCAATGAATTGCCGCTTCTGGATTCTTTGCCTGTACGAAAAGTTGGAGGCAAAGAAATCCCCGATCGACGTATATCACAAGAAACGCCGTTCAGCCCTCGCATCTCTCGTTGCCAACGGACAAACGCGCGCCGCGAATACCGACAAAAAGACCGCTACGGCGCGCTTGGCCAATGGCCGAGGCTGACATGCGGTACTGCATGGATTGGGACGCGCCTAGAAACGGTAGGCCGCCTGAAACCAAATCCGGTTGTCATCTTGCGTAAATGCGCCAGCGGGTTTGTCGACGATATGCGTCACTGCTATTTCTCCGGCAAAGTTGCCTTTTGCCATCCGAAAGCCCAACGACACGCTTGACCAGTAGTCCAAGTTACCTGGCAGAATGTCGTTTTCCATGTCCTTGATACCGCCGCCGTCCAGACCGAAAAACGCCTGTCGCAAGTCAATGTCCGTCGGCGTCACTTTAGGTCGGGTTACGTTGTAGGCGACCTCGACGCGTGTCCCGAGACAACGGTCCCCGTTCACATAACTTTGGTCAAACCCGCGCGCATAGCTGTTCGTGCCGTAACCGCACCGTTGCGACACCGGAAGGCTATCGTTTGTCCACTGACCAACAACGCCCGCATTTATCAGGAAACTTGCCGACAATGGCATCGAAGCCTCTGCACTGAATGCCAGTTTCGTGAAATCCGTCGTTACGCCCGCGGCAGAGGCCATAGGGTTCATTGCGGCCGAAGCACCAAACCCGTCAAATCCTTTGGTCATCGACACCGCATAACGCTGCTGCAATGTGAACGGAGAACCGCTTTCATAGCGAAGTGCCGCGCGCAGCATCCTCAGGCGCTCGTCAGTTATCTGTGTTCCCAGAACCTCGCCCGTGCTGTCGCGCGTCGCGAACTCGAGCGTACCGGTCAGCCGCACGGCATCATGCAGCGACCAGACCTTGCGCGCACCCAAAGCGGTATTCGTCTGGTCGCCGTTAATGTCCAATGCAAGGCTTTGGGGTGAGCCAAGGCGGTAGGTGCCGTGATCCGCGTTTGCGTAGATCGTCACACCGGTTTGCGGCAGCGCATAGCGATAGCTTGCACCATACGCAGTAAGCTCGCGCGTGCCGTTTTCAGCGGGACCTGCAGTCACAAATACAAGATCAAGCTGGTCGCCATCCGTGACCAGATCCGGCCAAGCCAAAGTCGCCGATGCAATATAGGGTCCAAGATCTTCGGCGCCTACCGACGAAAACGTCAAAAAGCCCGTGCGCGTGTCTACTTTTCGCACCACCGAAGCAGACCCACGGTCCACACCCGTCGATGGGTCTGTCCCTAAACTAAGAAAGAACGACTGTGCGTTTGCATCGCTCGCGCAGATGGCGAAGGCCGCAGCCAATACGGAAATAGTCTTTTTCATTGCTTCTGATAGCATTAATCCTATAGAAACGTTAACTTTTTTCGTAGGCGCCATAAGAAAGGTCAGGATGCAGATAAGCCTCGGGGTACGCCATCGGATAGAGCGGCCCAAGCGGGATCACATTATTCCACGAGCGTCCGAAATACCCCTGACGGCAGTGTATCAACGAATTGCTCTGGGCCACCCCTGGCAGGGCATACACACGGCAAAGCCAACGCCACAGGTGTGGATAATCCAGAATGCGGGCGCCGTTCAGCTTCATCCTGACATAGTAAACAGGGTCATGCCGATAGAGGGTCGGGAAAAGCCGAAGGTCGGCTTCGGTAAAATGATCGCCCGTCAAGAAAGGGCGATCATCGGAAGCGAGTATCTGCTCCAAAGCGCCCAGCGTGTTAAAATACTTTTCAAAGGCGGCGGCATATACGGACTGGTCCGATGAAAACCCTGCCTTGTAGGCCCCGTTATTGATTGCCACATAGATCTGATCATTCAGCGCGTCGATTTCGGTGCGCAAGTTCGCATGTTCTGGCCCCTCGGGATACAGGTTGAACCGCTCCGACGCTGCGATGGTGCTTTCTAGCGCGTCGGCCTGCGCGTTCAGCATCCTGATAATCTCGGCGCTTTCGTTGGTAACGATCCGTTTGGCCTGCTTGTCATAAAGTATCGGAACCGATGCCTCATCCGACCCTTCTGCCGCATATATCTGTTTGACGAGGCGAAAGTTCTGGCCCGTCGCAGTTTCTGGCGTGCATTCGGGCAGGGTTGATGCGGTGAGGGAGGCAAGTCGCGACGGATTGAATTCCCATAGGTTTGGCGCGACGGGGTCGTCTTCGTTGGTGCGGTTTGGAAACGCGACATCCATCGTGATGCTGTCCTGCAACCCCAGAATACTGCGGGCCAACGTTACGCGGTGACACCACGGGCAGTTGAACGCCACAAACAGATGATAGCGTCCCGGCATAGCCGGAAACGCCGGATCTTCACCCAATACAGACCGGAATCCACTGACGCCGCGCACGAATTCGCCTTTGGCGCGACGTGCTGCGGCGTCTTTCTGCGATTCCTCAGTAGCGTTCTTGGTCACGGGTTTCTCCTGATTATCCGCGCAGACGATGGTGCAAAATGATTGGTACTGCCAGTTCTTCCTCATCGGTCAGATGACGTTCGAGGAATGCCTCGATCATTTGCGTGATCGCGTGCAGTTTACCAGCCTCCGAGTGTGCCGCGGTTTCGTCAAGCTGGATCAGTTTGATCGTCCGGTTTGCCGTGCGCGTAAAACGGTCCAGAATACGGTCCAGATCGGCATGGTCTTTCTCAAGAACCTCAAGACCGGCGTCAAACCGTGGGTCTGCCTCTGACAGTTCCGGAAAATAGGAACGGTCTTCCCAACCGTGGTGCCCATGCAGGTTTCCAACAAGCGCACCACCACGATAGGATAGCCGGCCAGCGAAGTCGTTCGCGTCCTGATCCCCGTCTAGAAATTGTTCGGTATCCTTGCGTACCGACGCGCTGAGTTGCCGAAACATGCGATGCGCACCCAGCCAATGGCGGGTCTTTTCCCGAAATCCGGGATGGGCATCCCACGTATCGCGCGGATAGGTGCGCAACAGGCTATGCATTTCGGTTGGCATATTCTCTGTACGGATCGTGAATTGGTCCAGCATGGCATTTCCTTTCTTCCCAAAGATCGGGCGGCGCTACGCGTCATAGTCCTTTTTCATTGGTTTAGTCTCTGGACATGGGTCATGCACCGTTCTATCAAAGACTACAAGCATCATAATTTATGTCACTTTGTTCTAATTTGGAGAACGCTAATGGGCCAAATAGAGGACCTGCGACTGTTCACGCAAATCATTGACGAAGGCAGCATATCCAAAGCGGCGGACCGGCTGAACATTGCCAAATCAGCCGTCAGCAGACGTTTGCGGCTGTTAGAAGACAGGTACGGGGCGACACTGATCCACCGCAATCCCGGGCAATGGGAAATCACCGACACCGGCAAAGAGCTTTATCAACGCGCACGCGGGATCGTCAGCGATGTGGACGCGCTTGAGGGGGATTTCACGCAAACCACGCAGACCGTCGAAGGCCCGTTGTCGATCTCGGTCGCGCATGAATTCGGCCTGACGTTCCTCAGCCCTGCACTGATCGCCTTTCAAGCACGCCACCCCGACATCCAGCTAAACGTGACCTTCGACAATCGGCCAGTTGATCTGGCACAGGACAATTTTGACTTTGCCATCCGTATCACCACCGCATTGATCGAAGACACAAGCGCCAAGCTAATCGGTCAGGCAAAGCACCGGATCTACGCCAGCAAACACTACCTGTTGGCACACGGCACACCGACCGAGGTCAAAGAACTCAAGCAACACCGGCTGTTGTATTTCGGCACAACAAAGCAAGGGGAATGGTCCTTTACCGAAACAGATGGCCGGACCAGCAAGGTTACCTTCAGGCCAGCGATGGGGTCAAACAGCGGCGTATTTCTGACAGATGCGGTGCGTCAGGACGCAGGCATCGTCCGCCTGCCCGATTTCGTCTGCCAGCAGTATGTTGCCTCGGGCGAGATCGTCCCGATTTTGGAGCACCTCCACTCTGCGCCTTTGAACATCTATCTGATGCATCGACAGAACCAGCGCTTTAGTCGGCGTATGCGTCTGTTTTCAGAAGAAATGCAGCACGCCTGCAAAGCGGCCAGTTGAACATTATCAACCCCGAAGCAGCCATTGTCATTGGGCAAGCCGGACCCTAAGCATGGGCGCATCATTCATCCGACGGCAAAGCGCCTAGAACACCAGTTATGCTAGACCTAAAGAACACAAGCCCGCACGGCACCGTCATGGCGGTCTCGATGATGAAAAACGAAGCGCCCTTTCTGCTGGAATGGTTCGCGCATCATCTGGCTGTCGGATTCACAGACATTCTGGTCTACACCAATGACTGCACTGACGGCACGGTCGAGATGCTGCAACGGCTAGAGGAATTGGGACTGGGGTATCACCGC
>CBDTYC010000114.1:0-7987 GCA_965364495.1 uncultured Yoonia sp.
CCGTGAATGACGCCAGTATCAGGATCGCCAACAAAGCGGGCATCATACGCCATCTCGATCACCGCTGTCCCATCTCCAATCGCGGTCAATTGCATCCCCAGCTCTTTGGCGTGCGGGATAGCTTCGATAAACTGGCGTGCGATTACCTCGCGGCGTTGCTTTTGAAGGTCTGACATGATCGCTCCTGCATGGTCGATGTCTGGGTAACCCGCTTTGCCGCCCTTTGCCACCGTAGCGCGACGGCATTTTTCTGCCGTTGCCGACCACATGAGTTGCCGCTACGATAGGATCAGGGAGAAAAGAATGCCAGAAATACGCCTTTCATTTAAGGAAATGTGCGCAAAATTCGATGTGACGCCGCGCACGCTGCGTTACTACGAATATATCGAGTTGCTCACCCCCGAGAAAGAAGGCCGCTCGCGGTTTTACGGTGCCAAAGAACTTGCGCGCATGACTTTGATTTTGCGTGGTCGACGGTTCGGGTTCTCCCTTGAAGACATCCGTCAATGGCTGCTCATCTATGAAAAAGAAGGCACAAAAGCACAGATGCACGAGTGGATCGCGCTTGCTGACAGGCAGATGGCAGAGCTGACGGATCAAAAGCGCCAACTCGAAGAAACAATGGCAGAACTGCAAAAACTGCGCGACGAAACGGCCAAGACACTCGGCTAGAAGGTCAACTGCACTACGATTATCGTTCATCCTGCCAGCCCAATTGCCGGGCGGGTCCGAGGCGACATCTGCGAGGATGAGCCGCGAATCAACGCCCTGACGTAGATCAAAGCGCTTTAAGGCGGGCTGTGGGCAAGTCCGGCCCCTTCTAAAATTGCGCCAGACACGGCGTCACTTTTGCTTACCTTTCGTCAAGCTGATCGTGACGCGACGTTACGTTTACGTTAACGTCAACCTTCTTGTAAAGTCACCTCAACACCCGCAAGTGCGTGCTAACGAAACACGCACAAAGGAATGAGAAGATGGCGACCGATACACTGAACATTCGCGAAATGTGTGAGGCATTTGACGTGACCCCGCGCACCCTTCGCTTTTACGAAGCCAAAGAATTGCTGTTCCCGATCCGCGAGGGTCAAAAACGGCTGTTCACGAAACGCGACCGTGCACGGCTAAAGCTGATCCTGCGCGGCAAGCGTTTCGGCTTTTCTCTGGAAGAAATCCGCCAACTGCTTGACCTCTATCACATGGGCGACGGGCAAGAAGCACAACTGTCAAAAACATACGTTCTTGCCGAACGACATCTTGCCGACATGGAGGCCCAAAAGGCCGAACTGGAAGAAGCAATCGGCGAGTTGAAAGAACAAATGGCCTGGGGGGCTGCAAAGCTTGCCAAACTGGCCAACCGAAAATCCGCCGCCGCCTAACGCAACGGCACCCAGACACCTACCCGACGGAGAAACCCAAATGCCGATCTACAATGCGCCCACCAAAGACATCCAGTTTGTCCTGCATGATTTGCTGAAAGTCAGCGAGCAAGACATCCCCGGTTTCGAAGACCTTGACCGCGATTTCACCAATGCGGTTGTCGAGGAAGCTGGCAAAGTGGCCTCTGAAGTGTTGCATCCGCTCAATGTGGTCGGCGACAAAGAGGGATGTGTGATGGAAAATGGCGTGGTGCGCACGCCCACGGGTTTCAAAGAAGCCTTTCAGCAGATGAAAGACGGCGGATGGACGGCGATGGATTGCGATCCGGAATACGGTGGTCAAGGGCTGCCTTACGTGATCCATACTGCGGCGCAGGAACCGTTCGTGTCGGCGAACATGGCGTTCAACATGTATCAGGGGCTGACGCACGGCGCCTATTCGGCCATCCACGCACACGGATCTGACGCGCAAAAGCAAATGTATCTGCCCAAAATGGTCACCTGCGAGTGGACTGGCACGATGAACCTTACCGAACCGCACTGCGGGACCGATCTGGGACTGATGCGGACCAAAGCCGTGCCAAACGGCGACGGATCCTACAAGATTTCCGGCCAAAAGATTTTTATCTCTGCCGGTGAACACGACATGGCCGACAACATCATCCACCTTGTTCTTGGCAAGATCCAGGGCGCGCCCGAAGGTATCAAGGGGGTGTCACTTTTCATCGTGCCAAAGTTCCTTGTCAATGAAGATGGCTCGCTGGGCGCACGCAACGGCGTGAGTGTTGGCAAGATCGAAGAAAAGATGGGCATTCACGGCAACTCCACATGCGTGATGAACTATGACGAAGCGACAGGATACTTGCTGGGCGAAGAGCACAAAGGCATGCGCGCCATGTTCACCATGATGAACGAGGCGCGTCTGGGCGTGGGCCTGCAAGGCTATGCCCAAGCAGAGAGCGCCTATCAGAACGCCGTGGCCTACGCCAATGATCGCCTGCAAGGACGTGCGGTGACAGGTGCCGCTAATCCGGAAGGGCCTGCCGATCCACTGATCGTACACCCTGACATTCGCCGCAATCTGATGGACCAGAAGTCCTTTGTCGAAGGCGCGCGTGCGTTTACCTTCTGGGGCGCATACCTGATCGACCGTGCGCACAAGAACAAGGATGCCGAGGCAGACGGCCTGATTTCCTTGATGACCCCTGTGATCAAGGGTTTTCTGACCGACAAGGGCTTTGAATATGCCACAGCGGCCCAGCAGGTCTATGGCGGGCATGGCTACATCGAGGAATGGGGCATGTCACAATACGCGCGCGATGCACGGATCGCGATGATCTATGAAGGTGCCAATGGCGTCCAGGCGCTGGACCTTGTGGGGCGCAAACTCGCCCAAGATGGCGGCAAGCATGTGATGGCATTCTTTGACATGGTCAAAACCTTCATCAAGGAAAATGAAAGCAACGAGGCGCTGAACAAGGAGTTCCTGACACCGCTCAAGGCGGCGTCCAAGGACCTGCAAGCGGCTGGCATGTACTTCATGCAAAACGCGACAAAGCCGAACAACGCGCTGTCGGGATCTTACGACTTCATGCACATGATGGGCCATGTCTGCCTTGGCCTGATGTGGGCACGTATGGCAAAGGCCGCGATGGAGGCGCTCGAAAGCGGTGCATCGGACAAGGTATTCTACGAGACCAAGATTGCAACAGGCCGGTACTACATGGCGCGTCAACTTCCTGCGACTGCGATGCACCTTTCGCGCATCAACAGCGGTGGCGATACAATCATGGCGCTGGACGCCGCCAATTTCTAAATTCGCCGCCCGTGAAAGTTGCCACGCCGGAGCCTCCGGCGGGAGTATTTGAACCAAAGCGAGACAAAGCAAAAGTAGAGGTGCCCGATCTGCAAAGAGTTCCCTGATTGAAGGGCGCAGCACCACAGATCGGGGCCTCGCTTTGTACGGTCATCGGCTCTCCAGCCTGTACCGTCATGGTAACTTCGCAGGATTTGGTTAAACGCAGATGAATAAAGCGGGATCCTCTCGCTTTGTTCAAAATACTCAAATTCCGCCCTTCCAACGGGCGGCTCGCTGGGAGGCGTAATGATATGGCCATGAAATTGCATTGCTTTGGTGAAAGCGGAAACGCCTATAAGGCCGCGCTGACCTTGACGCTGGCAGATGCTGCCTGGGAACCGGTTTTCGTCGATTTCTTCAACGGTGCCACACGTACGCCTGAATTTCGCGCCCTCAATGTCATGGGCGAGGTACCTGTGCTTGAAGATGGTGATTTGATCCTGACCCAGTCAGGTGTGATCCAGGACTACGTCAGTTCCAAAACGGGCAAGCTGGGTGGTAAATCTGCGGCAGAGCGACGGGATATCCTGCGCTGGATGTTCTTTGACAACCACAAGGTATCCGGCATCGCGGGACCATTGCGTTTTAACATGAACTTTCTGCCCGAAGAAAAGCGCAACGCAGATGTGAACGCCTATTTGGCGGCCCGTCTGGCGACGGCCCTCAGGATCATGGAAACGCAGTTGGCAGAGACGCCCTGGCTTGCTGGCGCGGATTTCACCATCGCCGACATCGCCTGCGCAGGTTACCTTTTCTACCCTGAAGATTTCACATTTGATCGCGCCGACTACCCCAATATCAACCGCTGGCTGGATGCAATCGCAGCCCAACCCGGTTGGAAGCACCCCTATGACATGATGACGCGCGCCCTCAGCTGACGCGACGAAAAACCGGAGGATACTATGACTGAAGCCTATATCTATGACGCGATCCGCACGCCGCGCGGCAAAGGCCGCAAAGACGGCAGTCTGCACGAAGTCACGTCAGCGCGCCTGTCTGCAGGTGTGTTGAACGAACTCAAGTCCCGCAACAACCTTGAAGGCCACGCGGTCGAGGACGTGATCTGGGGCAATGTCACCCAAGTCGGCGAACAGGGTGGCTGCCTCGCGCGGACTGCGGTTCTTGCCTCCGATCTGGATCAGTCGATCCCGGGCCTTGCCATCAACCGGTTTTGCGCTTCCGGTATGGAGGCAGTCAATCTTGCCGCCAATCAGGTCAAAGGCGGCGCAGGACAAGCCTACATCGCTGGCGGCGTCGAAATGATGGGCCGTGTCGCGATGGGCTCTGACGGGGCCGCAATCGCAGTTGATCCTTCGATTGCGATGGACACCTATTTCGTGCCCCAAGGCATTTCTGCTGACATCATCGCCACCGAATATGGCTTTAGCCGTGACGATGCCGACCAGCTTGCCATGGAAAGCCAAAAGCGCGCCAAGGCAGCTTGGGATGACAAACGCTTTGACAAGTCTGTCGTGACAGTCCGTGATATGAACGGTTTGGCCATTCTGGACCACGACGAATACATGCGTCCGGAAACAAACATGCAAACCCTTGGATCGCTGAACCCCGCGTTTCAGGCGATGGGCGAGGTGATGCCCGGTTTCGACAAAGTCGCATTGATGAAGTACCCGCATCTGGAGAAAATCAACCACATTCACCACGCCGGAAACTCGTCCGGTATCGTGGACGGTGCCGCTGGCATTCTGATCGGATCCAAAGAGTGGGGCGAAGCGATGGGTCTGAAACCCCGCGCCGTCATCCGCGCCACGGCCAAGATCGGAACCGATCCCACCATCATGTTGACCGGCCCGGTGCCTGTGACCGAAAAAATCCTCAAGGACAGCGGCATGGCGATCAGCGATATCGACCTCTTTGAAGTGAACGAAGCCTTCGCTTCGGTTGTGCTGCGTTTCATGCAGGCTTTCAACGTGGATAGCAGCAAGGTCAACGTGAACGGCGGCTCAATCGCGATGGGTCATCCATTGGGTGCCACAGGTGCCATCATCATCGGCACCCTGCTGGACGAGCTTGAGCGGACCGGCAAAAGCACCGGCCTTGCCACGCTTTGCATCGCATCCGGCATGGGTGCTGCCACAATCATCGAACGCGTTTAAGGAGCCATCGATATGACCGATTTTACTATGACGACTGACGCCGATGGTGTGGCCACAATCCTTTGGGACACTGTTGGCAAATCCATGAACGTGATGACGCTCGAGGCGTGGGATGATCTGGATGCACTTGTTGATCAGGTTCTTGCCGACGACGCGATCAAAGGCGCCATTATCACATCAGGCAAAGCGGGTAGCTTTGCAGGTGGCATGGACCTGAATGTCATCGCCAGAATGAAGGAAATGGCAGGCGACAATCCGGCCAAGGGTCTCTTTGACGGGATCATGAACGCCCACCGCATTATGCGCAAAATCGAACGCGCTGGCATGGACCCCAAAACCAACAAAGGCGGCAAGCCGATTGCAGCCGCCCTGCCCGGCACGGCGCTGGGCATTGGTCTGGAAATTCCGCTTTCATGTCACCGCATTTTTGCCGCTGAAAACCCGAAGGCCAAAATCGGCCTGCCCGAAATCCTTGTCGGCATTTTCCCCGGCGCTGGCGGCACAACCCGCCTGTCCCGCAAGCTTGGCGCGATGGGTGCGTCACCGCTGCTGCTTGAGGGTAAACTGAACGATCCCGTCAAAGCAAAGGCCGCTGGCGTCGTGGACGAAGTTGTCCCTGCCGACGAATTGCTGTCCGCTGCAAAAGCCTGGGTTCTGTCTGAACCGAATATCGTCAAACCATGGGACGAAAAAGGCTACAAGATGCCCGGCGGCGCACCTTATCACCCCGCAGGTTTCATGACCTTTGTTGGTGCCTCGGCAATGGTCAACGGCAAGACCCAAGGCGTTTACCCGGCTGCCAAAGCACTGCTTTCGGCTGTCTACGAAGGCGCGCTGGTCCCATTTGACACTGCGATCAAAATCGAAGCACGCTGGTTCACCAACGTTCTGATGAACCCGTCGTCTTCCGCCATGATCCGTAGCTTGTTCATCAACAAAGAAGCACTGGAAAAAGGTGCAAACCGGCCTGACGCCGCAGATCAGCGTGTCAAAAAGGTCGGCGTGATCGGCGCAGGCATGATGGGCGCGGGCATTTCCTTGGTTTCCGCCTTGGCAGGTATCGAAGTTGTCTTGATCGACAGCACACAAGAGGCCGCGGACAAAGGCAAATCCTATACCACCGCCCACCTTGATAAAGGCATGGCGCGCAAGAAGGTCACGCAGGAAAAGAAAGACGCCGTTCTGGGCCTGATCAACGCGACGACCGACTACGCGGCCCTTGAAGGTTGCGACCTGATCGTTGAAGCCGTGTTCGAAGATGTAGGTGTCAAAGCTGACGTGACCGCCAAAGTCCAAGCTGTCACCGGCCCTGATTGCATCTTTGCGACAAACACCTCGACTTTGCCGATCACAGAGCTTGCCAAGGCATCCACCGACGCCACAAAGTTCATCGGCATTCACTTCTTCTCGCCGGTCGACAAGATGCTGCTGGTCGAGATCATCAAAGGCAAGCAAACCGGCGATGTGGCAGTGGCCAAGGCGCTCGACTTCGTTCGCCAGATCCGCAAGACGCCGATTGTTGTCAACGACGAACGGTTCTTCTACGCCAATCGCTGCATCATCCCGTACATCAACGAAGGTATCCGGATGGTAAAGGAAGGCGTCGCACCTGCGCTGATTGAAAATGCAGCCAAACTGCTCGGCATGCCGCTTGGTCCGCTGCAACTGGTTGATGAAACCTCGGTTGATCTAGGCGTCAAAATCGCCAAGGCGACGAAAGCCGCGATGGGTGACGCGTATCCGGATGGAGAAGTGGACGAGGTCCTGTTCTGGATGTTCGACCAAAAGCGCCTTGGCCGCAAATCCAACGCGGGCTTCTACAGCTACGACGACAAGGGCAAGCGTTTGGGGCTTTGGGACGGTCTTGCGGTGCAATATGCCGTGGCCGATGACCAGCCTGATCTGATCACCGTCCAGCACCGTTTGATGTTTGCACAAACGCTGGAAGCTGTCCGCGCCTTGGAAGAGAACGTGCTAGAAGACATCCGCGAAGGCGACGTAGGCGCGATCCTTGGCTGGGGCTTTGCGCCTTGGTCGGGTGGTCCGTTCAGCTGGCTGGACATGATCGGCGCACCCTATGCAGCAGAACGTTGCGACCAGTTGACTGCCGAATTTGGCGTACGCTTCAAGACGCCTGATCTACTGCGCGAAATGGCAACCAAGAACCAAGAGTTCTACAAGCGTTTTGGTGCTTCTGCAAAAGCAGCCTAACATGAATTCGGCGCATCCCTCATTGGGGTGCGTCGACGCCTTTCCCACATATTCTACTTATTTACAGTAAGTTAGAACACCACCCTGATCCCGCCCATGAACAACAATTACTTAGCGATAACGCTAATCTTTTGTGTTCGGCGCATCGCGATCACCATCCCTGACACAACGATCAGGACCATCCCAAAGAGCCCAAGCGGCTCTACCACTTGCCCCCATAAATACCACGCCCATGCACTGGCAAAGACCAGCAGCGAATATTCGAATACGGCAACCTGACTGGCCTCTCCGATCTGGTAGCCACGAAACAGGCAGAGTATCCCGATCAACGCGCCAATTGCTTGCACGGCCAACCAAAAGACCAGATTTGCACTAAGCGGCATCCAGCCGCGCAAGACAAACCCTTCGGGCCCGCTAGCCGCCGAAGG
>CBDTYC010000115.1:0-7922 GCA_965364495.1 uncultured Yoonia sp.
AACCGGCTGGGTAGTGACCCCAACGGCCCCCACCTCCGAAGGGCGCATTCTGATCAACGCCGCGGGTGCATGGGTTGATGTTATCGCCGAAATGGCTGGCGTCATGCCGATTGGCTTCCAACCCCTGCGCCGCTCAATGGCGCGCATCCCCGCCCCCGGCGGGCAAGACGTCAGCCGTTGGCCTATGGTCTTTGGCACCGGCGAAAGCTGGTATGCAAAACCCGACGCAGGCGCGCTGATCGTATCCCCCGGCGAAGAGGACCTGGTTATCCCACATGATGCCTACGCTGACGATATGGTGTTGGCGGAAGGGCTTGCGCGTTACGAAGAAAACGTCACCGAACCCGTTACACGTTTGCTAAGTTCATGGGCAGGTCTGCGCACATTCGCACCAGACCGGACACTGGTTCTGGGACCAGACCCGCATGATCCCGGCTTTGTCTGGTGCGCGGGACAAGGCGGCTATGGTGTGCAATCTTCGCCGGCGGCTAGCCAGCTGTTGGCCGACCTGATCGGTGGCACCCCGACGGACATTCCCGAAATCGCAGTTGCCGGACTTTCGCCGAACAGGTTTACCAAGCGCGCCTAGGCAAGGTGAAACCGCAAAGGTTTTGTTGCCTCTCGGATAACGACACCTTTGGCTTCAAGATCAAGCTGGACGCATTTTTGCCACCAGCCGGATGTCGCACCACCCGGAAACAAATCTTCTGGCAAATGCGGCTTGGCAGCTTCTTTCGCCTCGCTCGCGGTCATGCCGGGTGTGGCTTTGGGCAAAGTGGCCAGCATCGCGTCTCTCATCGCGAGGTACTTGGCCTTGTCGACATTCGTCGTCTTGCCCGGTGTGTTGACGTTTTCAACGGCGATTTTTTCAGACATGCGCTTCCCTTTCGAGGCCGTAAGGTGGGTCCAAGCCCACCCTACCTTCGCGCATCTGTCAACCATCCACGCGGATTGTCGCGTTTTTGGGATCGTAGGGGCTGTCTTCAACGACCTGTGCATTCCAAAGCTGGTCCAGCATTTTGACCTGCAACTTTGTACCTACGTCGGCCAGTTCCGGCTTAACGTACCCCATGCCGATCGATTTCTCGAAGGCAACAGAGTAGCCTCCAGAGGTCAAACGCCCGACACGCGTGCCATTCATATCATAAAGCGCCTCGCGGCCCCATGGATCAGCATCCGCCGGACCGTCAATCAGCAGCGTGACGCACTTGGAACGGATACCCTTGGCCTCCATCGCGGCCTTGCCGTTGAAATCTTTGGCAAGGTCGACAAAGCGGGGCAAATCAGCCTCGATCGGGGTCGCATCACGGCCAAGTTCATTCCCGAAAGCGCGATAGGATTTTTCCTGCCGCAGCCAGTTTTGCGCGCGCGCGCCGACCAGCTTCATGCCATGTGGTTCGCCAGCTTTTTCAAGCAGGTCAAACAAGTAGTTCTGCATCTCGATCGGGTGGTGCAATTCCCAACCCAATTCGCCCGTATAGGCCACGCGGATCGCATTGACGGGGCACATGCCCAATTCGATTTGCTTCGCCGACAGCCACGGGAACCGTTTGTTCGATAGCGCCGTTGCGGGGTCAGCGTCTTTGATAACTGCGTTCAGCACATCGCGGGACTTTGGGCCCGCAATAGCAAAGACACCCCATTGCGTGGTCACGTTCTGAACGTCGATGCGGCCAAACTCTGCCTCTTTGTCCTCTACAGATTTGCGGAGGAAATCAGCGTCATATGCGGTCCAAGCACCGGCAGAAACCAGATAATATTCGTCATCCGACAGGCGCACGATGGTGTATTCCGTGCGCGTTGTGCCGTGATCGGTCAGCGCATAGGTCAGGTTGATCCGGCCCACACGCGGCAGTTTGTTGGTAGTGAACCAGTCCAGAAAGGCGGTTGCACCGGGGCCTTTGACGATATGTTTGGTAAAGGCTGTCGCGTCGATCAGGCCGACACCTTCGCGGATTGCTTTGGCTTCTTCCACTGCATATTGCCACCAGCCACCACGACGGAAAGACCGTGCTGCATGGTCGTCAAAACCCATCGGTGCGTAGTAATTCGGACGCTCCCAACCGTTGACAAAGCCAAATTGTGCGCCGCGTGACGCTTGGCGGTCATAGGCAGGCGATGTGCGCAACGGACGACATGCCGGGCGCTCTTCATCGGGGTGGTGCAGAACGTAGACATGGTCATAGCATTCTTCGTTCTTGCGCGCCGCGAATTCGGTCGTCATCCAATCGCCGTAGCGTTTTGGATCAAGCGACGCCATGTCGATCTCTGCTTCGCCATCGACCATCATCTGGGCCAGATAATAGCCCGTGCCGCCCGCAGCCGTGATCCCGAACGAAAACCCTTCGGCCAGCCACATATTGCGTAAACCCGGTGCGGGACCAACCAGCGGGTTACCATCAGGTGTGTAGCAGATCGGTCCGTTAAAATCGTCCTTCAGACCGCTTTCCTCGCAAGACGGGACGCGATGGATCATCGCCATGTACTGCTCTTCGATCCTCTCCAGATCGAGGGGGAAGAGATCGGCGCGGAAACTGTCAGGCACACCGTATTCAAAGACCGCAGGCGCGCCCTTTTCGTAGACACCCAAGATCCAGCCGCCGCGTTCTTCGCGCACATAAGATTGTGCATCGGCGTCGCGGACGACAGGATGTTCGACGTTCCCAGCGGCACGGAATTCCACCAGCGCAGGGTCTTGATCCATCACGATGAACTGGTGCTCGACCGGAATTGCCGGGATTTTGATGCCCAGCTTTTTGGCCGTGGTTTGCGCATGGTTGCCAGATGCTGTCACGACATGTTCTGCGGTAATGACAATCTGCTCGTCCGAGGCGACAAGATTGCCGCCTTTTTCAACCATCTTGGTACAGGTCACTTCCCATGCTTCACCATTCCAATGGAATGCGTCGGCCTGCCACTTGCGTTCGATCATCACGCCACGCTGGCGCGCGCCCTTTGCCATCGCCTGGGTCACATCAGCGGGGTTAATATAGCCGTCGGTGTGGTGATAAAGCGCACCCTTCAGGTCATCGGTGCGGATCAGCGGCCATTTTGCTTTGATCTCGTCAGGGGACATCCAGACGTAAGGCACATCACAGGTTTCGGCTGTCGAGGCATAGAGCATGAACTCGTCCATACGCTCTTGGGTCTGTGCCATCCGCAAGTTGCCCACAACAGCAAAACCGGCGTTCAGACCCGTTTCTGCCTCAAGTGATTTATAAAAATCGACCGAGTATTTGTGGATATATGTCGTCGCAAAAGACATGTTGAACAGCGGCAGCAAACCCGCTGCGTGCCATGTGGAACCAGAGGTCAGCTCATCACGCTCCAGCAGCATGACATCTTCCCATCCTGCCTTGGCCAAGTGATAGGCGATCGACGTGCCGACAGCACCACCACCAACAACCAATGCTTTAACTTGCGTTTTCATATGTGCGACTCCCTTGAGCACCTTTGATGCACAATGTGCGCGAAATGAAAATTCTGCGACAGAACCAGCCGACCGCTTTCAGCACAAAACCGACAACGGCGACAAGCCAGCGCCGCAAAATCAGGTTACGTCAAAGCATGGAGGGGACCACAAGATCAGGTGGCCTGTGGCCGTCTGCAAAGGTCTTGATATTCACGATGACTTTCTCGCCCATCTCGATCCGCCCTTCAATCGTCGCCGACCCCATATGCGGCAGCAAAATCGCATTGGGCAGTTCTTTGAGGCGGGGATTGATCTCGTGGCCACGCTCGAACACATCCAGACCAGCGCCAGCTATTTCGCCAGAGCGTAGCATACGTGTCAGGGCGTTTTCGTCGATCACCTCGCCACGCGATGTATTCACGATCACGGCGTCAGGTTTCATCAATTTCAGTCGACGCGCATTCAACAGATGAAACGTAGAAGGCGTATGCGGGCAATTGATCGACAAGATGTCGACACGGGCGACCATCTGATCAAGGCTTTCCCAATAGGTCGCGTCCAATTCTTCTTCGACCTCTGGCCGCAGGCGTTTGCGGTTGTGGTAGTGGACCTGAATTCCGAATGCCGCAGCACGGCGGGCAACAGCCTGTCCGATGCGGCCCATGCCCAGAATACCC
The DNA here is from genome assembly GCA_965364495.1 of uncultured Yoonia sp. Lineage (GTDB taxonomy): Bacteria > Pseudomonadota > Alphaproteobacteria > Rhodobacterales > Rhodobacteraceae > Yoonia. Next base: position 4,090 of record CBDTYC010000115.1, read on the forward strand.
AATCGGCGCCCGCGCAAACGACCGCCAAGCATCGCAGTCGGCGACCAGCCGGACCAGTCACCCGACTGGGCCAAGCGCATACCTTCGGCCATCCGGCGGGTCACAGCCAAAATCAGGGCCATGACCATATCGGCCGTATCTTCGGTCATAACACCGGGTGTATTGGACACGTGAATGCCACGCTGGCGGGCGGTTGCGACGTCGATATTGTCAACGCCCGCACCGTAATTGGCGATCAGTTTTAGTTTGTCACCCGCGCGGGCAAGCAGCTTTGCATCGATCTGATCCGTGATAGTGCTGACCAAAACATCGGCACGCCCCATTGCATCGGCCAGTTCCTCGGTGGTCATTGGCGTGTCTTCTTCGCGCAATTGTACATCGAAAAGCTCTTTCAGGCGGGTCTCGACGACCTCAGGCAACCGTCGCGTCACGACAACACTTAAATGCTTACCTGGCATGCAAGACTCTCCTTTGGGTTTTCAAATACACCGTTGCATGGCAGGTTGCGCCAAAGGAACGCGCAGCACAAGAACTGCGCACCACAAAATCGAGCAATAAGGGCAAACAATGGGTGTATTGGCGCATTGGCGTCGTGTAACGCGGACCGCAATTCTTGTGGTCTGCCTCAGTGCATCCGCCAGCATTGCACAACAAACTGAACCGGTTGCGACAAGTGGCCCGGCGATTGGTCCCGAAACGAACCTGCCGCTACCAAGGTTTGTCTCGTTGCGCGCAAACGAAGCAAACGTGCGCCGCGGGCCATCGCTGTCCCACCGGATTGACTGGGTCTTCAAGCGTAGAGATATGCCCTTGCAGGTGGTTGCGGAATACGGCCACTGGCGCCGCGTCATCGACCGTGACGGCCAAGGCGGCTGGGTGCATTACCGCATGCTTTCAGGTGCCCGCACAGTGGTGATAGAGGGCACACAAACAGCCCTACGCGCACGACCGGACGAAGATGCCCTGGAAAACGCAATTCTAGAACCGGGCGTCGTCGCCCGCCTTGAGGAATGCACGCCGGACTGGTGCGCACTTTCAGCGGGCGGCTATCGTGGCTGGGCCCCCAAAACAGCGCTTTGGGGCGTGGCAGAGGCCGAGATTCGCGACTAGGCGGCCTTGTCCAGTCCACGCCCTTTCAAGAGCGCCTCTACCCCCGGCAGACGTCCGCGAAACGCTTTGTAAAGCTCGGCGGCGTCAACAGAACCGCCTGATGACAAAACCGTCTGCTCCAGCAGTTTGGCGGTCGCTGCATCAAACGGATTGCCAGCCTCTTCAAATGCCGCAAATGCGTCCGCGTCCATCACCTCGGACCACAAATAGCTGTAGTAGCCGCTAGAATAACCGTCGCCAGCAAAGACATGCGCGAAATGCGGGGTCGCATGACGCATCCGGATCGCGCGCGGCATACCGATGCTATCAAGAATTTCGGTCTGTTTTTGCATTGGGTCCGCTGGTGCAGGTCCATCGTGAAAGCCCAGATCAACCAAAGCAGAAGCCACATATTCGACCGTCTGAAAGCCCATGTCATAGGTCGCCGCCCCCAACATGCGGTTCAGCAAGTCAGTCGGCATTGCCTCGCCGGTTTCGGCATGGGTCGCGAACTCTGCAAGCACTTCGGGGACTTCAAGCCAGTGCTCATACAGTTGGCTTGGCAATTCCACAAAGTCGCGCGCAACCGAAGTGCCGGAAATGCTTTCATAGGTCACATCTGACAACATCTGGTGCAGTGCATGGCCGAATTCGTGAAACAGTGTGCGCGCATCATCATAGGATAACAACGCAGGTTTGCCCGCTTCCGGTTTGGCAAAATTGCAGACGTTCACGACATGCGGGTGTACTTCCCCCGAAAGGCGGTGTTGGGATTGCATGGCGGAACACCATGCGCCTGACCGTTTTGATCCACGCGCAAAATAGTCACCGACGAACACTGCAACATGTGCGCCGTCTCGGGTGACCTCCCACAGGCGCACATCAGGATGGTAAACTGGCCCCTCTATCGGGGCGAATTCCAGACCAAAAAGGCGGTTCGCACAGGCAAAGGACGCTGCGATCATTCGGTCAAGTTGCAGGTAGGGCTTCAGTTCTGCCTCGTCCAGATCGTGCAATTCCTTGCGGCGCTTTTCCGAATAATAGCGCCAATCCCACGGCTCTAGCGGGCCTTCAAAACCGTCGGCATGCAGCATGCGTTCCAAAACCGCTGCATCAGCAAGAGCAGCCGCCTTCGCGGGTTCCCAGACATTCATCAACAGATCACGGACCGCGTCAGGTGTGCCTGCCATTTCGGTCTCTAGCTTGAAGTCTGCGAAATTATCATAACCTAACAGTTTTGCACGCTCTTCCCGCAGTTTCAGCGTTTCTGCGGCAATCGTGCGGTTGTCGGTTTTACCACCGTTCGCACCACGCGCACCCCAAGCCTCGTAGGCCTTTTGGCGCAGATCGCGGCGGTCAGAGAACTGCAAGAATGGTACAATCAACGAACGCGACAGCGTGACAACCGGCCCACCTGCATCCTTTTCCGCACCTGCGGCCTTGGCCGTTGCAACCACGAAGTCCGGCAGTCCTGCCAGATCATCAGCCGCCAGAGGCATGAACCATGCCCGTTCATCGGCAAGCAGGTTTTGCACAAAATCGGTTCCCAGCACCGAAAGCCGCGACTTGGCCGCACGCAATTTTTCTGCGGCTGTCCCTTCTAGCTGCGCGCCAGAGCGCACAAAACCACGATGGGTCAGCATCAAGACGCGTTGCTGTTCGGCAGTCAGGTCAAGCGTTTCGCGCTTGTCCCAAACGGCCTGTACCCGTGCAAACAGCGCTTTGTTTTCGGATACTTCAGAGCTGTAAGCGCTCAGCATCGGGGCAAATTCACGCTGCAAGGCCTCGCGCGCGGGGTTACTGTCAGCGCCAGCAACACTATAGAACGCGCCCAATACACGGCCCAAAGTCTCGTCCGCGCGCTCGAGTGCTTCAACGGTATTGGCAAAATCAGGTTCTGCCGGATCATCCGCAATGGCCGCGATGTTGGCGCGGGACAAAGCCAGCGCAGCCTCGACTGCGGGCGCGAAATCATCGTCAGAGATTTGATCGAAAGGTGGCAAACCGAACGGCGTGTTCCATTCGGCGAGCAGTGGATTTGTCATGGGAGATCTCCTTTGCATGACAGGTAGTGTTCGAATGGCCGCGCCGCCAGTTGCCGCGCAAAGTTTTATCCCGCAGAGGCACCACGGCCATGGCAGACTGGGCAATCCGGATTCGATTTGACCGCGATGGTGCGCGCTTGTGCATAAAGTGCATCATAGATCAGCAATCGACCACCCAGACCTTCGCCCGCGCCCGTGATGTACTTGACCGCTTCGACAGCCATCATTGCCCCCAAAACGCCCGGCAAAGGCCCGATCACACCCGCCTCGGCGCAGCTTGGGACCAGAGATGGATCAGGGGGGCTGGGAAAAACGCAAGCGTAGCAAGGCGTGCCACGGGCGGGATCATAGAGGCTGATCTGGCCTTCCCACTGGGTCAATGCCGCAGCTATCAAAGGGGTCCGGGTTGCTACCGCAGTGTCGTTGACCAAATAGCGGGTCGCAAAATTGTCTGAACCGTCCAGCACCAGATCGTATTCAGCAAAAAGTTCCGACGCGATCTGCGCGTCAAGTCTGCGGTGATAGGGGCGGACGGCAACAAATGGATTTTGGGCCGTCATCGCTTCGGCGGCGGACTGCACTTTGGGCATGCCGATGTTGCGAGCAAGATGAATAATCTGGCGCTGTAGGTTCGCGTTCTCGACAAAGTCATCATCCATGACGCCAATCGTGCCAACACCTGCAGCAGCCAGATATTGC
>CBDTYC010000116.1:0-7906 GCA_965364495.1 uncultured Yoonia sp.
GACCGTCACCCGCGAAGCGTTCATCAGCAAATATGCTGACGTGTTCAAAGGCGATGAAAAGTGGCAAGCCGTCGAGACGACAGACAGCGAAACCTACGACTGGCCTGCAACATCAACCTATGTCCAGAACCCGCCTTACTTCACAGGCATGTCCAAAGATGCTGGCACGATCAAGAACGTCGTCGACGCCAAAGTCCTTGCAGTGCTGGGCGACATGGTCACGACCGACCACATCAGCCCCGCAGGTTCCTTCAAAGACACCACCCCTGCCGGTCAGTACCTGATCGAACGTCAGGTACCTGTGCGCGAATTCAACTCTTACGGATCGCGTCGCGGCAACCACGAAGTCATGATGCGCGGTACATTTGCCAACATCCGCATCAAGAACGAGATGCTGGACGGCGTCGAAGGCGGCTATACAAAAGGCCCCGATGGCGCACAGACCTCGATCTTTGACGCGGCCATGGCGCATCAAGAAGCTGGCACACCGCTGGTCATCTTTGCGGGCGAACAATATGGTGCAGGTTCTTCGCGCGACTGGGCGGCCAAGGGCACAGCCCTGCTGGGCGTGAAAGCTGTGATCGCAGAATCGTTCGAACGTATCCACCGCTCCAACCTTGTAGGCATGGGTGTGGTACCGTTTGAATTCACAGGCGGCGACAACCGTAAATCCCTTGGGCTGACTGGTGAAGAAACCGTGACAATCGAAGGTCTGGATGCGGTAAAGCCTCTACAAGAGATGACAGCCAAAATCACGATGGCCGACGGTTCTGTCAAAGAGATTACCGTCAAATGCCGCATCGATACCGCGGTCGAGATCGAGTACATCGAAAACGGCGGCGTGCTGCACTATGTGCTGCGGAACTTGGCAAAATCTGCATAAGTCTTGCTAATGCAAACAAAAAGGCCCGGTCACAGCGACCGGGCCTTTTTGGTATGTGGGGATGGCTACCAGACGCCTATTCCATCGCTTTCGCTAGTTCGGGCAGGAAACGCTGTTCGTAATCGGACCCGACCAGTGGTCCAACAAAGCGGAACAGAACCGTCCCGTCGCCATCTACGATAAAGGTCTCTGGTGGTGCTGTGACGCCCCAGTCGATTGCCACCCGCCCGCGCAAGTCAAAGCCTGTCGCGAAAAACGGGTCTTCGTAGTTGCTGAGGTATTCAGATGCCTGCGGTTGTTGATCGCGAAAGTTGATACCGGCAATGCGATAGCCTTGCGCCTCTAGGTCCAACAGGTTCGGATGCTCTGCGCGACACGGCGGGCACCAGCTTGCCCAGAAATTCACGATCGTCACGTCACCCGTCCGCAGGTCTGCGTCGGTCAACTGCACGGTGCCTTGCACGGCCTCTACAGGGACCGCTGGTGCCTGTTGGCCCACAAAGGTTGATCGCAATTCATCAGGGTTGTCGCGCAACATGCCCGTGAGTGCCAATCCTGCAAAAGCTGCAAAGATCGCAGGGGGCAGTATCATCAAGGGCGACACTTTAGCCATTCTTTTCAGCCTGTTCCAACGCGGCACGCACACGTACATAGCGACGCCAACTGATGACCACGAGGCCCAGCAGCAGTAGAATACTCACCGCATAAGCCGACAATACTTCGATTGCATAGTTTCCAAGATCAGGCACGGCGGGCCCTCGCCTCAAGTGCCCGAATGCGGCGGGCACGGATTTCAGTACGGGTGCGCATTAGCACCAGTGCGACAAACAAAAGGACAAAGCCCACGATACAAACCAGCAACGGGAACCAGAACACATCCGCCACGTTCTCTTCCTTGTCCAGCGACAGTGACGCGCCTTGGTGCAGCCCTTGGTTCCAGAACAATACCGCATAGCGCGACAGGATCGCAAAGACCGATCCGACCATACACAGGACCGACGTCAGGTCGGCCGCAGTGTCCGGATCCTCGATTGCTTCCCAAAGGGCGATGTAGCCCAGATAGAACAGGAAAAGGATCAGGAATGACGTCAACCGCGGGTCCCATGCCCAATAGGTCCCCCACATCGGCTGTCCCCAAATCCCACCGGTGAACAGGGCGATCAGCGTGAAAACAACACCGATGGGTGCAGCTGCCCGCGCCGCCAGTGCCGACACATGGTGGCGCCGCACAACCCAGATCAGCGATGCAACCAACATCATGATCCATGCGTTGATAGCCATCAGTGCGGCAGGAACGTGCAGATAAATAATCTTGACGGTCGACCCTTGGCGGAAGTCATCAGGCGTAAAGAAAAAGCCCCAGATCAGGCCAACACCAAGGCAAAGCGCAGCAAGGCCGAAAGCCCACGGCAATACAGGCCGGGTCCAGCCCATAAACCGCTTCGGATTTGCATATTCCCACATTGACATGTTTGCTATCTAACCTTCTCCGTCCGTGGCCTCAATCCCTGATCACCGCAGATTGATGCGTAAGACAGACGCAGTCGCGAACGGCAAGAACGCAAAACTGCCTGCTGTGATCCCTGCCATCAACATCAACGCACCTGTTGGATCAAGGCCCTCAGCCCCGCGCCTGATTGCTTCTGCCCCGAATATCAGGGTTGGGACGTAAAGCGGCAGAACCAGCAACGACAACAGCAACCCGCCACGGCGCAAGCCCACGGTCAAGGCCGCCCCGAATGTGCCGATCATCGACAAGGCCGGCGTTCCGATCAGAAGCGACAGCAGCAAAAAAGGATAGGCCTCTGGTGCGAGGCTAAGCAGAAATCCAAGCGCTGGTGCGGCCAATGTCAAAGGCAATCCCGTCGTGATCCAATGCGCCAGTGCTTTGACCATCGCCACCCCTTCGAGCGGCAAAGGCGATGTGGCAAGCAGCGCAAGCGAACCATCCTCATAATCAAGTGCAAAAATCCGGTCGAGCGACAAGAGCGCCGCCAAAAGCGAAGCCACCCACAAGATACCGGGCGCGATGCGCGAAAGAAGTGCGGTATCAGGACCAACACCAAAAGGCACCAGAACCACCACGATCAGGAAAAACGCAAGTCCCAGTCCAAAACCGCCACCCGCGCGGATCGCCAACCGCAAATCGCGTAGCAGCAGGGCAATCACAAGAATGCCTCGTCTGATCCGCCGCCTGCGTCTGTTTCGGCCTTGAATGGGGTCAGGTCCAATTCCGGGGCGGACAGACCCAGATCGATATGCGTTGCAATCACCGCGATCCCACCGGCGGCAAGATGCGTGTTTTGCAGCCAGTTGGCGAAAAGTTTAACCGAAAACCTGTCGAGCGACACAGTTGGTTCGTCCAGAAACAAAACCTTGCGCCCGATCACTCCCAGTCGGGCCAGCCCGAGACGACGCTTTTGGCCCGCCGACAATGTACCACCCAAACGGTCGCGCAAGTCTGCCAGATCGAATGTTTCCAGAATGTCCTCTGGCAGCGGCGCGCCATGCACGTCCGCCCAGAATTTCAGGTTCTCCGTGACCGTGAGCGCTGTTTTTATCCCGTCAGCATGGCTGGCATAGGCCCCCTCATCTTCGGGGAAAACGACAGTGCCCTGGGTTGCAGGCTGCAATCCGGCCAAGGTGCGCAACAGGGTTGTTTTGCCAATCCCGTTTGGCCCCCGCAAGATCAGGGCGTTGCCTGCAACGACTTCGAAATTGACGCCAGCCAAGACTGGGACGCCACCACGGGCGCAAGCGAAGTCTTGAACCCGCAGCATTCAGACAGGCAGCAGGGCAACCGCAACGCGCCGCCCTTCTGACAACAAGACATTATAGGTGCGACAGGCAGCAGGTGACGCCATTGCTTCGACCCCGATACCCGCCTCTTCGAGTGTGCTGCGAAAATCTTTCGGCAAATGCGCGATTTCGGCGCCGGTGCCAACGAAAAGCACATCGATCGCGTCAACAACAGACAGCACAGTAGCGGTATCCGCAAAGCCACCCCAAGCCGTGACGCCATTGGGCAGTGCCATTACGGCACCTTCGTATTTCTTGCCACCAATCCGAAAGAACCCCGTGCCATAGCCATCGACAGGCATCGCATCATTGTAGTTGATTTCGTTCAGGCGCATGTTGCCCTCGCTCAGGTGTCTAGGTGGCTGTACTTTGTTCCGGCACTTGGATCCTTTTTGGACCAGTCTCGCTTGACACCAAGCACCAGAAGGATCGTTGACGCCACAAAAATCGACGAATACGTCCCGATCAGCACGCCCCACATCATTGCAAAGACGAAGCCACGGATCACGTCGCCGCCCAAAATGAATAGCGCCAGCAGCGCCAGCATTGTCGTGCCCGATGTCATCAACGTCCGGCTAAGTGTTTCATTGATCGACAGGTTCAGAACCTCTTTGAGGTCCTTTTTCTTGTATTTGCGCAAGTTTTCCCGGACACGGTCGAACACGATCACCGTGTCATTGATCGAATAACCCACGATCGTCAGCAAAGCCGCGATAATCGCAAGGTCGAATTTGATCTGTAGCTCCGAGAAGATGCCGATGGTCAGGATCACGTCGTGAACCAGCGCCAGCACTGCACCAACCGCGAACTGCCATTCGAACCGCATCCAGATGTAAAGCAAGATCGCCACAACAGCCATTGTCACCGCAATGATCGCCGTCTGGATCAACTCGCCGGATACTTTTGGCCCGACAGATTCAACCGATGGAAAGGTCATACCAGGATCAACTGTCCGCAGCGCCATCTGGATCGCTTCGATCGTTTCGGTCGCGATCCGCTCGTCACCCTCTTGGGCCTGAACGCGGACCAATGCGACATGCTGATCTTCGTCAAACAGAGGATCGTCTACCTCTGCGATAGAGACATCACCCAGATCAAGCGCCTCGAGCACCGCACGGTACTGCGCCACATCCACAGGAATTGAGCTATCTGTGCGGATGCTTGTGCCACCTTGGAAATCGATGCCGTAATTGAGCCCCTGAATGAGGAAAGATGCGAAGGCGATCACCATCGCAATCATCGAAAGACCCAGCCAAATACGGGCACGACTGAAGAAATCGATGGATGTATCGTCGCGAACCAGTTTTAGGCGCATATCAAACCTCGATCGTCTTGGGGCGGGCGCGTGAGAACCAGATCACAATCAATGATCTTGTCACGAAAATCGCGGTGAAAACAGAAGTCACAATACCGAAGCCCAAAGTCACAGCAAAGCCGCTGACCGGCCCGGATCCGATGGTGAATAGAATGACCGCGGTCATAAAAGTAGTGATATTGGCATCAATGATCGACGACAGCGCCCTTTCGTATCCAAGCTCGATCGCGCGCGCAGGACCTTTGGCGGTCTTGAGTTCTTCGCGAATACGCTCGAAAATAATGACGTTGGCGTCCACGGCCATACCAATAGTCAAGACGATCCCCGCGATGCCGGGCAACGTCAGCGTGGCCCCCACAATGCTAAGCAGACCAAAGATCAGACCTACGTTGATAATCAGCGCAATATTGGCAAAAACGCCAAACAACCCATAGCTCAGGACCATGTAGACAAGGATCGCAATCGCCGCCACAAGGCATGCGATCTGTCCGGCCGCGATACTGTCCGCACCCAGTTCAGGGCCGATCGTCCGTTCTTCTAGAAAGGTCAATTCCGCTGGCAATGCACCGGCGCGCAACAACACCGCCAGGTTCGTGGCTTCGTCTACATCGAAGTTGCCCGTGATAATGCCTGAACCACCCGGAATATGGCTTTGAATTGTGGGCGCCGAAATAACCTGATTATCCAGAACGATCGCAAAGGGACTGCCGATATTTTCAAGCGTGTAGTCGCCAAACTCTCTTGCTGCCGAGGTGTTGAAACGGAATGCAACCGCTGGGCGCCCGTTCTGGTCAAAATCCAACTGCGCATTTTCAAGGTCCTCGCCGGTGACAACGGGGCGGCGTTCAAGGATGTAGAAAACGCCGGGGTCATCCAGCGACGGTACAAGAATATTGCCCGTACCCGGCGATGCGTTTGCATCAGCAGAGCGACCCAAAACGGGGTTGAACGTCAGCTGCGCCGTTGTGCCAAGCAGTTCGATAATTTCGTTCGCAGATCCGACACCGGGGACCTGCACCAGAATCCGGTCGGACCCCTGACGCTGGATCGTCGGTTCGCGGGTACCAACCTCGTCGATCCGGCGGCGGATAATCTCGAGCGTTTGCAGGATCGTCCGCTCGTTCATCGCGACAATTTCTGCGTCACTGAGCTTGATGGTCAGCAATGTACCGTTGATCGAGACATCAATGTTGGTTGATGCAGCCCCTGTGAAAGACGCTACCGGGCTGCCCAATCCGCGTACAATCTCAAAGGCACGGGTCGCGCCAGCGGCTTCTGAAATCCGGACGCGCAGTTCCGTTGGCTGGCTGTCATCGCGCGTGACGAAGCCAACAGTATCGCGTTCTGCGGCAAGGGCATCACGCACGGACGGCCAAAACCCTTCAAGGAATGATGCATGCACATCTTCGACCTGCACCTCGACCAGCAGATGGGCACCGCCGCGCAAGTCAAGACCGAGGTTCACAAGGTTCGATGGCAAAAAGCTGGGCCAAAGGGCGGCGTCCGCCTCCAGCTCAGCATTGGTTTGCCCCGTATCAATGATCGCCTTGGCATCATTGTGGGTTTCAACCCTGCCGTAAAACCCATTCGGCATCGCAAACGTCAAACCGACAACGACCGTCAGCCAGATCATCAGCTGCTTGGGAAACGAGATATTAAGCATAAAGCGCGCCTTTTTCGGCAGTAGATTAGGTGTTTGCCGGTTCGGTCTTGTTCATGACAGTCGTAATCGTGGATTTCACCACGCGCACGTTGACACCTTTTGCGATCTCGACTTCGACTTCGTTGGCTTCGTCTTTCACTTTGACGACTTTGCCGACAACTCCGCCTTGGGTGATGATCTGGTCGCCACGGCGCAATGCCTCGAGCATAGCGGCATGTTGCTTCAGCTTCTTCTGCTGCGGGCGGATCAGAAGGAAGTACATAATCCCGAAAATTAACAGGAGCATAATCAGGTCAGCAGGTCTCATATTCCATCCCTTATTCAGTACGGCTTTTTGCCTTAGAAAGTCGCGGCACACTATGTCCGCGGCACTTGAATGGCAACCGCGATTGCGCCGCATCACAACGCTCTTTTTTTTCATATGGGAAAGGAACTGCGTAAAAGCAAATGGCAACGGCGTGATCGCTGCATTTCCCAGTTCACTTAGCTGGCACAATCGGGCATATGGGCCGCACCCAATGACGTAATAAGGACCGATGCCATGCACGATATTCGCACAATCCGCGACAACCCCGCTGCTTTTGATGCAGCTTTGTCTCGCCGTGGGATTGCGCCGGTATCGTCCCGTATCCTTGACATGGACGAAGCACGTCGCGCCAAGATTCTGGCCGCAGAGACCGCGCAGGCCGAAGCAAACAAAGCTGCCAAAGAAGTCGGTGCTGCGAAAGGCCGCGGCGACGAGGCCGAATTCGAACGCCTGCGCGCACTGGTCGCAGAAAAGAAATCACAGATCGCGGCCCTGAACGACGAGGCAAAAGCCGAAGATGCGGCCTTGACCGATCTGCTGATGGGTATCCCGAACCTGCCCGATGACAGCATCCCTGACGGCGCAGACGAAAACGACAATGTTGAAATCCACCGCTTTGGCACGCCACGCCACTTTGATTTCGCGCCGGTCGAACACTTCGACATTCCGGCCATTCGCCCCGGAATGGATTTTGAAACCGCCGCGAAACTGTCAGGCAGCCGCTTTGTTCTACTCTCGGGCGCTGTGGCACGGTTGCACCGCGCGTTGGCGCAGTTCATGCTTGATGTGCACACCGAGGAACACGGCCTGACAGAAGCGATTACGCCCGTCATGGTGCGCGAAGAAATGATGTATGGCACGGGCCAGCTGCCCAAGTTCGGTGAAGACAGCTATCAGACCACGAACGGCTGGGGGCGAATCCCCACAGCCGAGGTGACG
>CBDTYC010000117.1:0-7897 GCA_965364495.1 uncultured Yoonia sp.
ATCTCGACTGTGATTTGGTCTTGGGTCCATGATAGTGACACCGACACCTCGGACCGCGAAAAATCGACGGCGTTCTTGATCAGGTTACGCAGACCGTGGATGATCTCCGGGCGACGACTGATGATTGGTTGCGTTGGCCGCGCGCCGCCGTCTGGAGTGATGTAGAACTGGACAGACTTGCCGCGATGTAGATGCGGTTCTGCCGCCTCGCGGGCGATGGTTTCAAGCGGGGCTTGCCGCAGCATCAAGTCGTATTTGCCTGCCCGCCCCATCGATTGCAGAATGTCACGGCAGCGGTCGGCTTGCTGGCGGATCAATTGAGCGTCTTCCACTAGCTCTGGTTGCTCTTTCAGTTCTTCCATCAGTTCACTGCTGACCAACTTGATGGTTGCGAGCGGTGTCCCGAGTTCATGTGCTGCGGCGGCAACAACGCCGCCCAAATCAGTGAGCTTTTGTTCGCGTGACAGAGCGAGTTGCGTGGCCAAGAGCGCCTCGCCCATTGCATGCATTTCCGTGGTCACCTGCCGCGCATAGAGGGACAGAAAAACGAGCCCAATCAGAATGGCCGCCCAGAAACCGAACTGAAACAGCGCGGGCAGTAGCAAGACGACGCCGTCGGCATCAATAATCGGCATGTAGTGGCGGCTGATCATCGTCGTGAGTGACATCGCGGTCAGCCCAAGAAAAACAGTATTGCTCAAATGAAGGACTGTCGCTGCAATCGTGACGGGTGCAAGCAGAAGCAGGGCGAACGGGTTGTTCAAGCCACCCGTCAGAAACAACAACAAACCAAGTTGGCATAGATCGAAAACCAGCCAGAGCGTTGCTTCTGCCTCGGAAAGGCGTCGGCTTTCAGGGTAGACATAGATCGCGGCAAGATTGGCGATCACCGAGATCATGATGACAAGGGCGGCAAGCCCCGCTTCGATCTGGAGGCCGAAGACGCGAACCGCGACGATGATCGCTATGACCTGACCCGCAACCGCAAACCAGCGCAATGCCACAAGCGTCCGCAAACGGACCCAGTTGCTGCGCTGTTGATCTTTGAACACGAGGAACCCGGTTGCGGGCATAATCTGCGATCCACCTGATGACTTGCCGATTAACGATAGGTTTGATGACCGAGGGATCAATGCGCCTGCGGCAGATAATGCGCCAAGACATTCCCAAGTGCTGCCTGTGCCGCTGTAGTTGACGCGGTCTTCGACAGAGCTAGTTCCTGCCTTGGAAACAGGAATGGGTCAAAAAATGATTTCCGAGGCATTGGATCTGGGCGATGACAAAAGCCTTCTCTTGGTTGATGATGATGAAGCTTTCTTGCGCCGTTTGGCCAAGGCAATGGAAAAACGGGGCTTCGAAGTTGAAGTGGCGGGCACCGTTGTAGCAGGCCAAGCGATCGCGACCGCGCGCCCGCCAGCTTATGCTGTGGTTGATTTGCGTCTAGAGGACGGGAGCGGTCTTGATGTCGTTGAAGCATTGCGTGCGCGCAGGCCCGAAAGCCGGATCGTCGTGCTGACGGGCTATGGTGCAATTGCGACCGCAGTTGCGGCAGTGAAGATTGGCGCGACCGATTACTTGTCCAAGCCAACTGATGCGACCGATGTCACCAATGCATTACTGGCACGGATTGATACACTGCCGCCACCGCCTGAAAACCCGATGAGCGCTGACCGCGTGCGATGGGAACATATCCAGCGTGTCTACGAACTATGTGATCGCAACGTGTCCGAAACCGCACGGCGGTTATCGATGCACCGCCGCACGTTGCAGCGCATTCTGGCCAAACGCAGCCCGCGTTAATTCCGGTTTTGATTTAGGGAAACGTTTAGCCGTCGGTGTCGCGGCTGAGTAGGTCAAACTTGCGCAGTTTCACATAAAGCGACTGGCGTGACAGGCCCAACATTTCGGCTGCGGCGACGCGATTGTTCATTGTCAGTTCAACCGCTGTTTCAATGCACATCTTTTCGACAACATTTGTTGTTTCAGCGACAATGTCTTTCAGGCTCGCGCTGCCAACCAATTCCGCAACAGAGCGCATGTTCTCGTCGCTGGTCGGGTGCTGGTTCGGGTGGGTCGCATCAGCGCGCGCGGCGTCACGGATCACGAATGCAAAAATAACTTTGGTGCCTGCGGTCAGTTTCGTCACCGAAATATCGACGGTGCGGGGGCTGCCATATTCGCCAGCCAGCTTTGTGGCATAGTTACGCATCTTGCCTGCGCGGCTGGCGTTTTCGGCCATCACCTTGAAGTCCACGCTGCCGCGCTGCAAATAATCGGCAAAACTGCGGCCACGGACGTTGATGTCATGGGCGACGTCGATCATGTCGAGGAAGGCATCATTGGCCGACAGTACGTCACCGCCATCCGAAACAAAGGCAATCGCTTCCGGGCCGTCCTGGTAGAGGCCTTGCATGTTTCGACTTAGATCATCGACACGCGCGGTGCTGTCGTCGGTTGGCAGAAGACGGCACAACAAAATACGATCACCCGCAGCCCGGAACATCGTCGGAGAGATCGCGATTGTTCTGCCAGAGCCTTTGATATCAGCCGTGATTTTTTTGTTCAGCTGCGAAATCGCTTGCGAAGCAAGGGTTTCGACCAGATCGCCGCGCTTGCGCCCTTCAAAACAATCGGCCAACTGCGAGCGTAGAACGGAGTCTGCTGTTTGGCCAAGCAAGGCCAGTGCAGCAGCATTTGCTTCGGTAATCTCGCCGGATTGTGCGGAAACAAAGACAATCGCCTCGCTTGTGCTTTCCATCAAAACACGGAATCGCGTGTCATATTCGCGCTGGGCTTCGTAATCACGCTCCAGGGCAAGCTGCGCTTCGACCAGTTGCTGCTGCATCTCTGCGATTGGTTGCAGATCGCGGCCCAGCAAAAGGACGGCGCCATCGGGGCCTATCCGGTGGAAACTGTAGCGGACCGGAGAACCCCACCTCTTGTTTTCATCAGAATGATTCAGCTCGACAGGGCGGACATTTTGCTTGCCACCCAAGAATTCAGCAAGGCGACTGTCGAACTTCGGGATGCTTTCCTCGGTTAGAAAGTCGCGGATATCATTGCCTTCCCAACGCGATAGCACTTGAAAAGCTTTATTATTCGGATTCACGAGTACCGAAAGGACAGTGCCGGCTTCGGAAATTACCACGCCGACATCCGCAACCTGCGCGATGATATCCCCAAGGATTTCTGGGGCAATCAAAGGGATCTTGCCACTATTCCAGTACTGTGTGCCACGCGACGTCATAGTCGGCGCACCAGAAGAAGGGCCATATTCATGGCTTAAGTCCAGTTCTTGGTGCGCGCGTCGTCTTGCGAGGTAATTTGAAGGCCGCAAAAGCAAAGGGCCTCGTCTGGAATTCTTGTGGCAAAGTCTGCTCCTGTGAGTGCCGTTACGGTTTCTGCGGTCTCGACTTCTAGGATCGAGCCACCAATTACCACGGGCAGAGGCGTTTGAGCCGAAGTCTTCACAGACTCAACGATACGGCGCAATGATTCAAGCATTTCTCCGCGTGAAGATGAAATAAATACGCAATCATAGATAGTGTGAGCGATCCGTTCCGCAATAACACGCGGCTTGCCGTTCAGGACCAACTTCACCGAAAGACCCTTGCGCCGTAACTGCCCCCCTAGAACAAGCGCGCCAAGGGTGTGGTAAACTTCTTGCGGCACAATCAACAAGACCGAAGCGACAGCCTTTTTCCCGGTCCCTTCGCCCGACCAGTGCGGGCCAAGCGAGCGGAGCATGGATTGCAGACGCGACGCACCAATGGTCACGTTTGCAAAGCTAAGCTCGTCAATACACCATTGATTGCCTCATTCGCGGGATACGGCAGGAATATAGTGATCAGCAAGGTCAACGGCACGAACGCCTTCGGACAGAAGATTGTGAATGACTTGCTTTGCGGTTTCCGGATCAGCATCAAGAACGGCCTCATGCAGTTTGGAAAGAACGGCCGGATCAAGACTGTCAGTAATGGATTGCACAATGGCCGTGGCCGATTGCTGGGCCACGCTGTTTGGCTGCGGGGCTTCCGCAGGAAGTTGTCGGCTGGAACCAAGGTTCCGATGGTCGTCCATTTGCTTGTCCTTGGCCTGAATCAATGCATTCGAGCGGTCTGCACAGCAATGCCTCTATTGTCTGTTCCTCGCATAAGAATGTCAAAGAAAATTGACATAACGCAAGTCAACGGCTCTGTGATGTTAAAAAATACCCTGAAAAAGATGGCATCTTTCTGCAAGTCAGAGGGGGCGACCACCTGCACGTTATTTCGCAGTCAAAATGTAACTTGAAGTTGACACTTGCCCTGACCGGCTACTGGTCTTTACATCATAAGCTGTCAGAGAATGATGACATGACAACCGCCACAACGCATACGGCAGGCGTCCAGACGACCGGGCGCCGTTTGTATTCGGACGCAGAAAGAGCCCGCCTTGATGCGGAGGGCCGCAAATGAACATCCCGTTGACCTCGACAAACGGCGGTTGCCGAACCGCTCCGGTCCTTAAGGAACGCGGACAGCGCGAGGTGTTTTGCGGGCTGACAGGCATCATCTGGCTGCACCGGAAAATGCAGGACGCGTTCTTTCTGGTGGTTGGTTCACGGACCTGCGCGCACCTGCTTCAGTCTGCGGCAGGCGTGATGATTTTTGCCGAACCACGATTCGGCACAGCGATTCTGGAAGAACAGGACTTGGCCGGCATGGCCGATGCGCACAAAGAGTTGGACCGCGAGGTCGCGCGTCTGCTTGCGCGCCGCCCTGATATTCGACAGCTGTTTCTGGTTGGCTCTTGCCCCTCAGAAGTTATCAAGATTGATCTTGCCCGCGCCGCAGAACGCTTAAGCCAAGTGCATGCGCCGCATGTCCGCGTATTGAATTACTCCGGCTCGGGAATCGAGACGACCTTCACGGAAGGCGAAGATGCCTGCCTCGCTTCTATGGTTCCGGTGTTGAAAAATACCAAAGAGCGCGAACTTTTGGTTGTTGGTGCTTTGCCAGACGTCGTTGAAGACCAGATGGTATCGTTGCTGTCGGATATGGGCATCGGCCCGATCCGCCTGCTTCCGGCCCGCCGGATTGATGACACGACTGCGGTCGGCGAAAACACAGTGTTCGCGCTGGTGCAGCCGTTCCTTGGCGATACGCATGCCGCACTCGAACGTCGCGGGGCGCGACATTTGCCTGCGCCCTTCCCGTTTGGTGACGAAGGCACAACCGCTTGGTTGCGCGCTGTCGCGACAGAATTCGGTGTCAGCGAAGAAACCTTCGAGGCCGTCACAGCAGCCCCGCGCGCCCGTGCCCGCAAAGCGATTACACAAGCCGCCGAAGTGTTGCGCGGCAAATCGGTGTTCTTTTTTCCTGACAGCCAGCTGGAGATTCCGCTGGCCCGCAGATTTCCGAAGGCCAGGACGTGGACAAGCAACTTGCCCGCGCCCGCGCCGCCCGCCCTGATCTGACCGTTTGCGGACTTGGCCTTGCCAACCCGCTTGAGGCCGAGGGGCTATCGACCAAATGGGCCATCGAACTGGTTTTCACACCTGTGCATTTCTATGAGCAGGCAGGTGATCTTGCCGGTCTCTTTTCGCGGCCGCTGCGCCGCAAAGCTGTCCTTCGCATGGAGGCTGCTGAATGAAGCTGACCGTCTGGACATATGAAGGCCCACCGCATGTTGGCGCGATGCGTGTCGCCACTGCGATGAAGGGACTGCACTATGTTCTGCACGCTCCGCAGGGCGATACTTACGCCGACCTTCTGTTTACGATGATCGAACGCCGCAACCACCGTCCACCGGTTAGCTATACAACATTCCAAGCGCGTGACTTGGGCGCCGATACGGCCACATTGTTCAAGGCGTCCTGCTATGATGCCGTCGAACGCTTTGACCCCGAAGCGATCATTGTCGGTGCGTCCTGCACTGCCGAGTTGATCCAGGACGACCCCGCCGGACTGGCTGAAACGATGGGTTTGTCGATTCCGGTGATCCCTCTAGAGCTGCCAAGTTATAGCCGTAAAGAAAACTTTGGTGCCGACGAGACGTTCTATCAGATCGTCAAGCATCTGGCGAAACCCCAAGATCGCACAGCGCGTGTGACCTGCAATATCCTTGGTCCGACTGCGCTGGGCTTTCGTGCCCGCGATGATGTCGAGGAATTGACCGGCCTCTTGTCCGAAATGGGCGTTGAAGTGAATGTCACGGCCCCGTTGAATGCAACACCGTCTGATATTGCGCGCCTCCCAGCGGCGCATTTCAACGTATTGCTTTCACCCGATACAGGCGAAGCAGCCGCCCGCTTTTTGGAAAAGAACAACAGCCAGCCCTATACCAAGATCGTCCCGATCGGTGTTGGCGCAACCCGTGATTTCATCCAGGAGGTCGCTACCATAGCGGGCGTCAGCGGTATCATCGATGAAAGCCGTCTCCGGATGCCTTGGTGGTCGCGGTCGGTGGACAGCACCTATCTGACTGGCAAGCGTGTGTTTATTTTTGGCGACGGAACGCATGTCGCTGCCCATGCCCGCATCGCCCGTGACGAGATGGGCTTCGAAGTTGTCGGGATCGGCTGTTATAATCGCGAAATGGCGCGTCCGATCCGTGCGCTGGCCAAAGAATATGGTGTAGATGCGCTGATCCCGTCAAGACGCGGATGCTGGCCGATTATCTGATGCGTGAGTGGGATATCTACGTCCAACCCATCAATTACCCGACTGTCCACAAAGGCACAGAGCGGCTACGCTTTACCCCGTCGCCGCTGCATACGGATGCAGACATTTCACACCTTATCAATGCATTAAGCGTTCTGTGGAAGCAGTGTGCGCTTGCCCATGCGGTGGCCTAGGGTTAATCACGTAAACTTTTGACGCAAGGGGTGGACCGCGCAACTTCTTACGTTACATTGCCTTCCGACTGGGGCGAACGGTCACAAAACTAGATCGAAGAGGATTACGATCATGAAGAAGTTTATTATTTCAGCGGTGTTTGCTGTACTCAGCGCGCCTGCTTTTGCTGATGGGCACGCCTCAACGGCTGGTGACGCAGCAGCCGGCGAAGAGCAGTTCAACCGCCAGTGCGTGGCATGCCACGTCGTAGCTGATGCTTCCGGCGAAGTTCTTGCAGGCCGCAATGCGAAAACTGGCCCTAACTTGTATGGCCTTGCAGGCCGCGCAATTGGTTCGGACGAAGGGTTCCGCTACGGCGACGCAATCGTTGAACTTGGCGAAACCGGTGCTGTTTGGACAGAAGAAGCCTTTGTTGATTACGTTCAGGACCCGACCGGTTGGCTGCGTGAGACACTCGAGAATCGTCGTGCGCGCGGTAAGATGGCGTATCAGGTCCGTCAGGAAGATCAGGCATACGACATTTTTGCCTATCTCGCGACTTTCGCACCTGCCGAGTAACCATCGCTTGGTTGCAGCGGCATAGCTGCCACCCGATCTATAAAAGCCGCTAGGGGAAACCTTGGCGGCTTTTACGTTTCCATTATCAACCGTGCGATCGTTGCAGGATCTTCCTCATGAGCCAAATGCCCCAGATTTGGCAATTCAGTCACCCGCGCATTAACTAGCGCGCGGGCAGCGTCGGTGCTGACATGCGGCGGGACGGCTTTGTCGGCCAGCCCGACAATCAGATGCACGGGGCAGTCGATCTGACCAAGCCGCGCCAGCAATCCGTCCAGTGACCATTGCGCCATCATCGACAGCGGGGCGTCCACATGGCCCTTGTCGCTGGCCAGTCGATAGTAAAGATCAAGCCCCTCTTGACCCAACTACGATCCGGTACCTTTAACCAGATTGCACACGTTGGCACGTGTGGCGGTGCTAGCAAAAATAGTCGCGCTGAAAGTCGTGACTGCGAGTGCTTTGGCCATTATCGGGAAAAGACTGCGAAAACTTTGTGT